>JAGTSD010000219.1 GCA_018262135.1 Pseudomonadota bacterium
TGGTAGGATTAAATGCTCAGGCGCTGATGGCTGTAGTATCCTACCCGCCTGCCTATTTCGCATCCATACTGGCTTTATTATCTCTAATTGCCGTATTGCTGCTGCGTAGTGGCACGCTCGGCGCTCAAGTCAGTTTGCTGGTGAGTTTGAATATAGCGGCGAGCTTGTTTTACGCCAGAAATCTCTACAAAACATTCAGTCATTCGTTGCAGCTTCGCTTCGAAAACATCGCCCTGCGGCAAGAGACGGAAGAGAAATCAGTGTTGCTGGAAACCACCCTGCAACATATTCAACAAGGCATCAGTCTGGTTGACAAGGATGGTCGGTTGCGAATGTGGAATCAGCGCTTCCTGGATTTACTTGGCCTCGGTGGTCACGAGATCAAAAATGGCCAACATCTCGATGCCATCCTGAGCACCACCGATCCGTTGCTAGAACAACTGGGGGAAGGGCAAGTTGATTATTGGCGAGCCGACGGCGCCATCATCGAAATCCTGCAAACCGCCATGCCGGATGGGAGCCGTGTACTGACTTACACCGATATCAGCGAACTCAGACGCCGGGAAGCGGCGCTGGATACGGCCCGCCGGGAAGCAGAGCGGGCAAACGTGGCGAAAACCCGGTTTCTGGCGACCGCCAGCCATGATTTACGCCAACCCATCCATGCCTTGGGCCTGTTTTTCGCCAATCTGGCGGATCGGGTACGCGATGCCGAAACCAATCCGCTGATCAGGCAGATCGAGGATTCCATTGGGGCGATTGACAGCATGTTGAGCGCCCTGCTGGACATCTCCAAACTGGATGCCGGTGTAGTCCACCCCACCATAGGCCCCGTGGTCGTGGCTAACTTGTTCAAAAGACTGGAAACTGAGTATCGATCCCATGGGATCAACCCCTTCGGCACTTTGCTGGAACGCAGGTCGTTCAAACGACCGGAAACCCGATATCAACCCCTTCTCCAGCGAAGCGGTAATACCTTGCGAATTCGCCCCACTCAAGCCATCGTGCAAAGCGACCCCGCCTTGCTGGAGCGTATCCTGAGAAACCTGATTTCGAACGCTCTGCGCTACACTCACCATGGTCGCGTGCTTGTAGGTAGCCGTCGTCGCGGTGATAAGCTGCGGATCGAGGTGTATGACACGGGCGTTGGCATTCCCGAAAATCAATTGGAAAATATTTTTTTAGAATTCTATCAATTGGGTAGTCTGGAGCGAGATCGAGGCCCAGGGTTGGGACTGGGACTGGGGCTGGCCATCGTCAAGCGGCTGGCCGCTTTACTGGGACATGAGATCACTGTTCGGTCCTACGTGGGACGCGGTTCCTGTTTTGCGATCACCGTGCCCTTGATCCAGGATTCGTCCTGCTATTCCCTCCCTTTAACGGCGACGACTCCAAGCAAGGTGCTGCAGAATCATCGAGTGCTGGTGCTGGATGATGACGAGGCCGTATTAGCAGCCATGGATGGCTTGTTGGAACGGTGGGGCTGCACCGTCATCAAGGCAAGCTCTCTGGAAGAAGCGCAGGAACGGATTCAAGCAACCGCGTCGCCTCCCGAACTCTTGATTGTGGATTATCGTCTCCAGGGTCAATTGTCAGGCCTTGAAGCCGTGGCGATACTGCAAAAAGCGCTGCGCCGTTATGTGCCAGCCCTGGTGATTACGGGAGATACTGCTCCCGACCGCCTGCGCGAGGCTGAAGCCAGCGGCTACCCATTGTTACATAAGCCTGTACAACCAGCCAAATTGCGCAGCGCCTTGCATCATTTGCTCCATCAGCGCGAACGCGAACTGCTGGGCTAACTACCTTGATTCGACGTGGGGATCAGGCCCCGTCGCGTTGCTGCGATCACTGCCTGGGTGCGATTGCAGGTATTCAGTGCCCGCATGACAGCAGTGACGTGCAGTTTCACCGTACCTTCCGCCACATTCAGGCGCTTGCAGATCCCCTTGTTGGATAAACCTTGCGCCATCAGGAGCAGCACTTCTAACTGGCGGGGAGTCAGGCCTTCAACACCACCCTCCTCCACGGAGGCCGCGGTCACCTGAACCGAAGCAGCTTCCAAGCCTTCCAAGGCCGCCAGCATAACCGGCGGAACGTACACCTCGCCTGCCAACACCAGGCGTAAAGCCGTGATCATCTCGTGGCTGCTGGATGACTTCGGAATATAGCCCAACGCACCCGCCTCCAATGCCTGCCGGACAGCGGTGGAATCCTCCGAGGCGGACAAGATGACCAGAGGCGTCGTCGGTCTGAGTTCATGCAATTCGGGCAGAGCGGACAAACCGTTCAAACCCGGCAAGGCCAAATCCAGCAAGATCAGATCCAGGTCGTGATAATGAGCGGCCATGCGGATGGCTTCTCTGGCGGTCGCGGCTTCAATCACCACGGCTGTGCTATCGAACTGCTTGAGCACGTGCAGGAGAGCTTCCCGGAATAAAGTGTGATCATCAACGAGAAGAATCCGCATTGTAATTTCTCGCTTTTGCTATAGTAGTTTACCTAAAGAGGCAATGATCGAGGCGCGGTTTCGCGATCCCGCCGGGCACCCCGAACAGCGCATCCCCCGCCGGCTGGTCCCCCGACAGAAATACGCCACCGGTTATCCGTGGGAGGCGGTACATTTATTCCATGACCCGGCAGCGCCATGGTGTTCAAGTAAATGAAATGGCTGGTCCCGGGGCTGTTGAGCGGAATGGGGACCTGGGTGATCCGCTGGTTGCAACATCTGGCCGAGCAGGGCCACCTGCCCGCCGCCAGCCGTACCCGGCTGGAGCAAATCTAGGGCTATTTCGACCGCCACAGCGACCACATTCATGACGAGGTACCTCACCGCCGCTATCCCGTTGCCTCGGGCGCGATCGAGGGAACCTGCCGCCACGTCGTCAAGGACCGGATGGAACGGGCAGGGATGCACTGGACTCTCCCCGGCGCCCAAGCCCTTGTTGAACCTGCGCTGCATCGCCCTCAACGACGAATGGGAGCCGTTCATGAACCATCACATCCAACGCGAAACGGCGCGCCTCTATGCGAACGTCCCGATCCAACCCCCATCCACCCGGCCTCACCTCGTCGCCTGACCCAAGGGCGCGCTCGACTGGTTACGCCCAACAGTTAGTGTAGCCCCGGCAATAGGTTTTCAGTACTCCACCCGAAAGGTCGGGCTGTCTTCCGGGCGATGGTTCCGTTTGTCGTACCGCCGGGTGGTGGCCACGTTGGCGTGGCCCAGCCATTCCTGCACCTTGGCGAGGTCGGCGCCGTGCAGCAGGGCGTTGGTGGCGGCGGTGGCTCGCAGCGAGTGGACGCAGAACCCGCGCACGGCGGCATTGATCCCGACCTGTTCGCCGTAGCGCCGCACCACGTCCTGGTAGATGGAGGTGGGGTTGAGCGGCTTGTTCAGCGTGCCGGTCGCGTTGTTTTTGACCGGACGGAACAGGGGTCCTGGCCAATCATGCCCGTGCCCGGCGGCGTCCAGATAGGCCTGGATCAGCCGCGCCGCTTTGGCGGCCACCGGCAGAAAACGAATCTTGTCGCCTTTGCCTTCGATGCGAAAATGGAGAATCCCTTCCCGTTGCTGGAGATCGCGCACCCGCAGCTTACACAGCTCCTCCCGGCGCAGGCCGTGATAGAGCAGCGTGGCCAGGATCGCCCGGTCCCGCTGGCCTTTGAGCGTGTCGGCGGGTGGCGCCTCCAGCAAGGCTCGCGCCTGGGCGTCGCCCAGCGCCGGGGTCAGCCCCTCGGCGTGGTTCGCCCTGGGGCGCTTGACCCCGTCGACCGGATTGTGCGGGACGGCGTTGCGCTCGCACAGATAATCGAACAGCGACGCCAGCGCGGCCAGCTTGCGGCGGATGGACGCCGGCGCCAGGTTTCGCGCTTCCAGGTCCTTCCGCCAGGCGATCAGGTGGGCGCGGGTGACGGTGCGGAACGCCTCCGGGCGGGTGATGCCGACGAAGGCGGTGAACTCGCGCACGTCCTGCGGGTAGGCCCGCCGGGTGCGGGGGTTGGGCAGATTGGCGAACCACTCCAGTTCCGGGGGCACGTCGGCCAGGCCCCGGAATTCGGCGGCGGTCAGGGCGCGGGTCGGCGCGGCGGGAACGCTCGTTTCCAGGTCGGT
>JAGTSD010000220.1 GCA_018262135.1 Pseudomonadota bacterium
ATAACGTCATTCCTGGCGACCTGGAAATGCTGTTCAACTTCCGCTTTTCGCCGGCGGTGACGGTGGAACAGCTTCAAGAACGTACCCGGCTGATCGTCGAAACTGCTCTGCTCAACGAGGAAGTCAAAACCGGCCAGGTGTTCCAGTACGAACTGGACTGGCGACTGTCCGGCCCACCGTTCTTCACCCCACCCGGCGACCTGGTGGCCGCTATTGTCGCCGCCATCCGCGCCGAAACCGGCCTGGAACCGGAACTCTCCACCAGCGGTGGCACTTCCGACGGCCGCTTCATCGCCCCCACCGGCGCGCAGGTCATCGAACTGGGACCGCTCAACGCCACCATTCACCAAATCAACGAGCGGGTTGCCACCGCCGATCTCGAACGGCTGAGCCGGATTTACGAAGACATTCTGATCCGCCTGCTGGGTTGAACTCCGGGCCGGGATGGCGTCCCATACCGGACGGGCCGTTCTATAATCAGGCGATGACGCAACCCGGGTCACGCGCACAACCGGCGCAACCAGACACCCGTCGTTGCTCGAACTCTAACCCACGGGAGAACCCACCCATGCAGCAACGCGAACTCGGCAACACCGGATTGATGTTCAAGGCCATCGGCCTGGGCGCCATGCCGCTGTCCATCGGCGGCCGGCCGGACGAAGCCCAGGCGTTTGCGGTCATCGAAGCGTTCGTCGCCGACGGGGGCAATTTCATTGACACCGCTAACGTGTACTGTCTGGATGATGACGACATCGGCCACAACGAGCGCCTGATTCGCCAGGCGCTGGACCGTCTTGGCGCGAGCGACAAGGTCATGGTCGCCACCAAGGGCGGCCTGCGCCGGCCTGGCGGGGCCTGGGTAGTGGACGGCGATCCGGACTGGCTGCGGCTCTCCTGCGAGCGCAGCCTGCAAGCCCTGCAAACCGACTGCATCAGCCTGTACCAGCTCCATGCCGTGGATCCCAAGGTGGATTTCCGCCGCTCGCTGGAAACCCTGGTCAAGCTCAAGGAGGAAGGCAGGATCCGCCATATCGGCCTGTCCAACGTCAGCCCCACGCAACTGGAGCAGGCGCTCGACTTTACCGTGATCGCGTCGGTGCAGAATCATTGCAATCTGTTCGACAAGCGGGATTTTGGTAACGGTCTGATTGATTTCTGCCGGGCTCGGCGGATTACCTACATCCCCTACAGTCCGGTCGGTGGGCATCACGGCCACGTCCGCCTCGACCAGGAACCCCTGCTACAGCAACTCGCCGCCAAATACCAGGCCTCGCCGCACCGTATCGCCTTGAGCTGGCTGCTGCACAAGGGCCGGCATATCCTGCCCATCCCCGGCGCCAGTCGGGTCGCCAGCATCCGCGACAGCCTGCGGGCGACGAATTTGAAGCTGAGCGCCGACGACATCGCCGCCCTCGACCGGCTGCCCGATCAATGACCGGCGGGCTGGCCGGGTAGCGCACGCCGGCGTCGAACGGTGGAACTCGCCCTGGATCCATCCACCCTGTTGCTGCTGGGAAGCGTCGCCCTGCTGGCCGGCTTCATTGATGCTATCGCCGGCGGCGGCGGGATGCTGGTGATGCCGGCGCTGCTCGGCACCGGGATGCCGCCGCATCTGGTAGTCGGGACCAACAAGCTGATTGGAACCTTTGGCTCCTCAAGCGCTTCGCTGACCTTTATCCGCAAAGGGCTGTTCCAACCGGCGCGGTGG
Source organism: Pseudomonadota bacterium (assembly GCA_018262135.1). Taxonomy (GTDB): domain Bacteria; phylum Pseudomonadota; class Gammaproteobacteria; order Competibacterales; family Competibacteraceae; genus Contendibacter. The sequence goes on from JAGTSD010000220.1 coordinate 1,709, forward strand.
TGGGCCATGAGTTTCGGCACCTTCATCGGCGCGCTAATCGGCGCGGTGCTGATCTATCTGATGAGCGCCGGGGTGCTGAAAAAGCTGCTGCCGCTGGCGATCCTGCTGGCGGCGGTATACCTGATCTGGCCGCGCCGCGCCCGACCGTCCGCCGTCCCTTCGGAACCACCGTTGCCGCCCCACGCCATCCGGCGCGGCGTCAAGCTGCTGACCGGTGGTGTGATCGGTTTCTACGACGGTTTTATCGGCCCCGGCACGGGGGCGTTCTGGATGGCGGCGGCGATGAAGCTGTTCCGTCTCGACCTGGTGGCCGCCGCCGGGGTAGCGCGGTTCATGAACTTCATCAGCAACCTCACTGCCCTGCTGACCTTCGTGGTTTTCGGCAACATTGACTACGCCATCGGCCTGAGCATGGGGGCGCTGTTGATGCTCGGCTCCTTCGCCGGCGCCCACAGCGCGATTCGCTATGGCGCGCCATTCATCCGGCCGGTCTTTCTCCTCGTCGTGTTCCTCATGGCCGGTCGGCTGCTGATGGCCGGATAGCGGCGAATCACGCGGAAGAACCTATACTTGCCAGCATCGCGTGACCGTCGTTCCCATGGCGGCTCGCTTTGTTCCGCATCTCCAGCCCGCCGAGGAAAATCTGACCCATGGCCAACTCCCCCAAAAGCATCGGCGTCCTGACCAGCGGTGGCGACGCCCAGGGCATGAACGCCGCCGTGCGCGCTGTCGTCCGCACCGCCATCCATCAGGGCGCCACCGTCCATGCTATTTATGAAGGCTATCAGGGCATGGTGGACGGCGGCGACCGCATCCGCCAGTTGTCGTGGGACGATGTTGGCAGCATCCTGCAGCGGGGCGGCACGGTCATCGGCACCGCCCGTTGTCCCCGATTCCGCGAGCGGGAAGGTCGGCTGCGCGCCGCCCGCAATCTGCTGGAGCATGGCATTGACCGGCTGGTCATCATTGGCGGCGACGGCAGCCTGACCGGCGCCGACACCTTCCGCCGCGAATGGCCGGATCTGATGGCGGAACTGTTTTGCAACGGCGAGATTGACGAACAGACCGCCCAGCGGCATCCGGCGCTGATGATCGCCGGCCTGGTCGGCTCCATTGACAACGACATGGTCGGCACCGACATGACCATCGGGGCCGATTCCGCCCTGCACCGCATCGTCGAGGCCATTGACGCCATTACCAGCACCGCCGCCAGCCACCAGCGCAGCTTTGTGGTCGAAGTCATGGGCCGGCATTGCGGCTATCTGGCCCTGATGAGCGCCGTCGCCGGCGGGACCGACTATGTACTCATCCCCGAAAATCCCCCGCCCGAGGGCTGGGAAGAGCGCATGTGCGAGCTGCTGTGCCATGGCCGGGCTGCCGGTCGCCGCGACAGCATCGTCGTAATCGCCGAGGGCGCCCACGACCGCGCGGGCCACCCGATCAGCGCCGATTACGTGCGCCAGGTGCTGGAGGAACGGCTCGGCGAGGATACCCGGGTGACGATTCTCGGCCACGTGCAGCGCGGCGGCACACCCAGCGCCTTCGACCGCTGGATGAGCACGCTGCTCGGTTACGCCGCGGCTGAGGAAGTGCTGGCCGCCACCCCAGACAGCGAGCCGCAACTGATCGGCATCCGCTATAACCGCATCCAGCGCGCCCCGCTGATGCAGTGCGTCGAGCAAACCCGCGCGGTCGCCAAAACGATCACCGACCAGGACTATGCCGGGGCCATGGCGCTACGGGGCGGCAGCTTCAATGAAATGTTTGCGATTTTCAAGCGGATGGCCGAGGCCTTGCCCAGTGTGGCGCCACCGGCCCGCCCTCACCGCCTGGCGATCATTCACGCGGGCGGGCTAGCGCCAGGGATGAATCCTGCCGTGCGCGCCGCTGTGCGCCTCGGTTTGGATCGCGGCCTCACGATGCTGGGAATACACGGCAGCTTCCAAGGGCTGATTGATGGCCGGATCGCGGAACTCACCTGGGGCGATGTCGAGGGCTGGGCCGCGCTGGGCGGCGCCGAATTGGGCACCAGCCGGCAGATCCCCACGGTCGAGCAGCTCTACGCCGTGGGGCGCGCGCTGGAGAATCATCGCGTTGACGGTCTGCTGATCGTCGGTGGCTGGATGGCCTACAAGGCAGCCCACAGTCTGTTCAGCGAACGCGACCGCTATCCCGCCTTCAAGATTCCCATGATCTGCCTGCCGGCCAGCATAGACAACAACCTGCCCGGCTCGGAACTGGCTATCGGCGCCGATACCGCGCTCAACGTGATCGTGGAAGCAATCGACCGGATCAAGCAGTCAGCCATGGCGGCACGGCGCTGCTTCGTGGTCGAAACCATGGGCCGTTACTGCGGTTACCTGGCACTGATGAGCGGGCTGGCCGGCGGCGCGGAACGAGTC
>JAGTSD010000221.1 GCA_018262135.1 Pseudomonadota bacterium
CTCACTGATTTACTGACTGACTCACTGACTCACTAACATAAAGGTTCACTGACTTACCGACTTATTGACTCACTGACATAAAGCTTCACTGACTTACCGACTCATTGACTTACCGACTCACTGATTTACCGACTCACTGACTTACCGACTCATTGACTTACCGACTCATTGACTTACCGACTCACGATTGAAAGCAACGTAACCCAGCGGGTCAACCGAGCGCATTCACCATTTATCCACCAGGGGATGGAAAGTCACCGAACGGCTGGCGCCGAAAGGAAAAGCTGGTGAATGGCATTGACGGCGAAATGGACGGCGACGGCATCCTGAATGCGCCCGGTCAGGTAGTACGCGACGCCATAACCGAGACCGGCTACGGTCGCCAGCAGCATGAAAGCAGCACCGCCCCCAACATGCGCCCCACCGAAGAACAGGGACGCGGCAATAATCCCCAACGGCGCAGCCTGTGACCATCCCCGGTCGGCGAACCCCCGAATCAACGCCGTTTGCACGATCCCCCGAAAGAAACTTTCTTCCAGCACGCACGTGAACACCAGATGGTCAGCAAGCCAGTAGGCCAGAACCGGCAACGATCCCGCCATCCACCCCGGTCGCGCGAAACCAAGCGCCAGCGCCAGGGGGATCAGCGCCAGCAAAGTGATTCCCAGGATCAGGGCAACCGTCAGTCGGGGTCGGTCGCGGCCGAACCACCCCGACCCCGGCGTCACCGGCGTCAGGACCAGCGGCGGCACCAGCCCCAGCAACAGCAGCTTTTCGGGAGTGAACCAAACTGAACCAAACCATAGAGGGGTTCCCCGCTCCGAGAGTTACCAACACGGGCACGGGGGCGAACCCCGGCAACAGTCGAAATCCCAAGGCCAGCACGACCAGCACATAGAGCGGCCAGCCCACCGCCTGCAAGACCGGCTGATGAACCCACTTGAGCGACCCCGCCAGGCCAGCGGCGAGCACCACGGTCGGGAACGCGGCCGGCGCGATCCCGCCTTGACCGACCAACAGGATCAAGGCCCCACCCAGCGCACCCGCGCCGGCCAGCACGGCGATCCGCCAGCCAACGATCAAACCCAACCAGTACAGCCCACCTCCACCAAGCAATAGGATTGACAACATCGTCGCGATCTCAGGTGGTGGGAATCGTCACGAGCGGCGCATCGAATCCCAACAGCGTCTCGTACACCGCGTTGATCAACTCCTCCTCGCTGAGCGGTTTGACCAGTACGCCGTTCGCGCCAGCCGCCATCGCGCGATGATGGGTCGGTTGGTCCGCACTGGCCGTGAACGCCAGAATAGGGAGGCCCGCGCCGGCAGGCAGGGCGCGGATGGCTTGGATGGCGGCGACGCCGTCGGTCCCCGGCATCTGGATATCCATGAGGATCAGTCGCAGGTCGGGACAGGTTGCCTTCCGCGTCGCCTCGTCCGCGTCGCTGGCCTCTAAAACCCGCAGGCCATGCCGGCGCAACTGGCGGGTCATGATCTCAAGGTTGAGTTCGAAGTCTTCGACCACCAGTACGGTTTTGCCGGTGAGAAAGTGTCGCCGCCGTCGATGATGAGGGACGGTATTCTCTTCCAGTCGCACGTTGGCGAGCAGGGGGCTGAGTTCGGCGTACCACGCCGCCCGGGTGATGGCCGCACTCAGGACGAGACTGATACCACTGTGGTCCAGCACGGAGGGCGGCGACGGCAAAGGCCCTGTTTCCAGGCTGATAATGTATTGCGCCCAGTCATGCCAGCGCTCGATCTGTTCAGATCGGGTCTGAGGGGGCAGAGCGGACACGTTTTGCGCGACGAGCAGGTCGTAGCCGAGGGTGGGAGGAGGTCGGGCATTCAACATCGCCGCCGGCCCCGGCAGTTCCGTCACCGCCAGACCAAGGTTCTCGAGGCGGCAACGAACCGACTCGCGGAAACTGGGGCGGTCGTCGACCACCAGGGCACGCCATTTCTTCGGCAGGTTGAGAGGAGCGTGCGGATTCGGATCGACTCGGCTAAAGGGCAGGGTCACCGTAAAGGTCGTGCCTTGCCCCAGACGGCTTTCGACACCGATGTGGCCGTTGAGAACGTCGCAGTAACCCTTGACGATCGACAATCCCAGCCCGGTACCGCCGAAGCGCCGATTGAGAGCGCCGTCCACTTGTTCGAACGGCGCGAAAATGGTGGCCATCTGGTCGGCGGGAATGCCGCAACCGGTATCTTGAACCCGTAGGTCAACCAGTACCGAACCGTCGGTTGGACCGGAAGGCGCGCTCAGCCGAATGCAGATACCGCCCCTTTCTGTGAATTTCACCGCATTAGCGATCAGGTTGGTCACGATCGCCCGAAGCGCCCGGCTGTCGCTCCAAACGGCGGTTGGCGTGCGCGGCTCGACGATGACATCGAGATACAGGCGTTGCCGGGCCGCCAGTGGCGCGATCGTTTCGATGACCTGCTCGATTTCGGCCCAAAGATCCAGTAGTTCCAAATGAGGAGTGTATTTGCCGCGCTCCAGCTGAGTGAAGTCGAGAATGTCACTAATGGTGTTGTACAGCGTCCGCACCGCCCCCAGCAGCGTCTGGACCGTCCGCTCTTCCTCGGGGTTGGAGACAGCGCGCAGCAACTGTTCCGCCAATCCCTGGATCGAATACAACGGCGTGCGCATTTCGTGCGAGACCTTGGCCAGGAAGAGACTCTTGGCCTGATTGGCCTGTTCGGCGGTTTGGGTTTGCACTTGCAAGCGAGCTAACACCTGGTCGTATTCGCCGCGGACCTTGGCGAGTTCGTTTTCGAGCCGGGCTTGCTCGCCCGCGATGGTCTCGGCCAACAGGTTCACCCCGTCCTGCAAGATGCCGATTTCGTTGACTTCGGTTCGGGGTAATCGCACGGACAAATCGCCGCCCTTGATCCGCTCGATGGCGCGCGCGGTTTGCCGGAGGGAGCGGGCCAGCCGGTAGCCGGTCCAGCAGGCCAGGATGAGTCCGGCTACGAAAGTGATCGCAACCAGCCCAATGTTCCGCAGGAAATGTTGGGTCTGCTCGATTTGCACGGGCGCCGTGGCGAGTTCCAGTTCGACTGCGCCCAGGTAGCGCTTCTCCAGGGGGGCTGGCGCCGGCAGCGCCAGCGGTTCCAGATAGATGGGAGCTACGAAACGCTGGCGGTCGGTGGGGAACGCGTCCGGCGCCAGCAGAGGATCGCCGTCCAGCGGCGCTGGCGCCGGGACCGTCGCGTTGGGGTCAGCGTACACAATCCGCTGATCCTTGCCGAGCACCGTGACCCGAATCACCTCGGTGCCCAGCACCGTCGCGGCTGGCTTCACCATGGCTTGAATCAGGGTAGGAAGCTGCTCGGTGGCGCCCGCGAGCAGGGGATATTCGAGGTTGGCGGCCAGTTGGGCGGCCAGCAGGGTTCCCTGCCGGTGCAAGGTCTGCTGGCCCTGCGCCACGTTGTCCCGATACGCCAGCACCACCAGGATCAGGGTCACGATCAGCGTCGGGGCAATCGCCACGATCAGAATCTGGGCGCGAATCGAGAGACGGCGGTAAAACTTACTCAGCATGAGCGTTCCAGGTGGGTGGAATCACGACGGACAGCACGCCGGCCACGGTCGGGTTGACGACCACCCGGGTTGCCTCCGGATAGACTGGGGCGGGAACCACACCGCCGGCCAGGCGCCGGGCGACCGCCACGATCTGCGCGGGCAGGCGGTCGAGGTCGGGAACGGCGGCCGCCAGCACGCCCGCGCGCACGTAGTCGGCGGTGGGACCCCCAAAGGTGGGTACCATCTGGCGAATGGTCATCAACAGAATCGGTTTCAGGGACCAGGCGTTAATGAGCTGAAGGTCGGGGAGCAATAGCACGGCGTCGAGCGCGCCGATGCGGTTGCGCAACGCCCGAACGGCCTCTTCGTCGTTGGCGGCGGCGATTTCCTCCAATTTGAACCGCAACCGCTGCGCTTCCGCGCGCAGGCCGGATAACCCGGCCTGCCGCGGAGACACCAACACGCCCACGGTGATAGCCTTGGGCAACAGCTCCCGAATCAACCGCAGGTTCGCCGCCGGGTCCGCTTCCTGGTAGATGGCGGTACGAGCCGACCCCCGGCTCTGATCGAGCAGCGGTTGGAGCTGCGCATCCGGCGCCAGCACCATCAGCAGGGGAATGGAGCAGATTTTCTCCGCCGCGCGCGCGGCGTCCTCGGCCACGGCCACCACGACGTCGACCTGTTGGCACAGATCGGCCAGGGTGGGGGATCCTGCCCGCATCAAGGCTTGAATGGCCGCGCGCCGCGGTGATGACTTCCGCTGCGATGGGGCCGATTTCAGCCAGACGATCAACCCCACCAGACGGGTTTCCTGGGCTTCGACCGCCTCGAGGGCCAACAGGTCGGCACCAGCTGACCATTGTCGCTGTCGCGCCAGGAACTCATGGTGGTCGGGTGAATCGCTGCTGGCGACGAATAACAGCGCGGCGGAACGGGCCTGGGCGCAGAGCATCATCAGAATCAGGGCCAGAAGTCCGCAACCTATCGTGGCAAGGCGCGTTTTCAAGAGGACTAATGGTCTATGGTAAACCGGAGGAACACGCTTCGATCCCACTCGCGGCTCGGCAGGTAATCGCTGACCGGCCCCAGCAGATTGGCGCCAATCAACTCGGCGGTGACCGGGGTGGATCCGAGTTTGAACCGCTTGGCTAGCCGGGCACCCAACTGATGGTAGCCGTCGATCGGCTGATCCCGGTACCACTGCG
>JAGTSD010000222.1 GCA_018262135.1 Pseudomonadota bacterium
CAACAACAATGCCGAATTCAAGAACAAGGTGAAAAACGGCAACTGGCAGCACAACCCGGCGCAGCGCAAAGGGGTCGCTTACCGGGACGCCGGGACGCGCGAGCAGTTCCGCCGGTCGGACCCGGGTGCGACGGCATCCCGCCGCGATGCGCGTGGTTACGACGGTGGCAGCCGCGCTGGCGCCAGCGCCGGGACCCGGGACATGCAGCGCGGTGGCGATTTCGGCGGTGCGGGTCCCAGTGCCGGGACCCGGGACATGCAGCGAGGCGGTGCGGGAACCAGCGCCGGGACTCGCGATATGCAGCGTGGCAGCGGTGATTTCGGCGGTGCGGGCCCCAGTGCCGGAACCCGCGACATGCAGCGCGGCGGCAGCGATTTCAGCCGCGGCTCCAACACCCGCCCGTCCTTCGATGCCGGCCAGTCGCGCCAGCAGGCAAGCAGTTTCAGCAGCCGTGGCGCATCGAGCCGCGCTTCCATGGGCGGCGGTGCGCGTAGCGGTGGTGGCGGACGCAGCGGCGGCGGCGGGCGTGGCGGACGTCGTTAGGAGGAGACAGCATGAATCGAATCATGAACGAACGGTTGCTCGACGCGGTGGTGCTGGCGGTGGTTCTTGGCGGAATGCCTGCGATGGCGGCGGAACCCGCGACCAAGCAGGGGACCACGGTACCGGCCAAGGCCGCGGCAGTGACCCAGGCATCATACGCATCGCCTGAAGATGCCGCCAAGGCGCTCTACGACGCCGTCAAGGCCCATGACGTCAAGTCGGTCTACAAGGTGTTCGGCCCCGGCAGCGACAAGTACATCTACACCGGCGACGACGTCGCGGACCGGCAGATGCGCGAACGCTTCCTTGCCGCGTATGACCAATCGATGAAGATCGAGCGGGACGGCGATGCGAAGGCGATCCTGGTCGTTGGCGAACAGGAATTCCCCATTCCCTTTCCGCTGGTGAAGGGCTCAAAAGGATGGAAGTTTGACGCCAAGGCGGGCGCGGAAGAAATCATCAACCGCCGCATTGGCGAGAACGAGCTGTTCGCGATCAAGTCCTGTCTGGCCTACGGCGACGCGCAGCAGGAATACGCCGAGGCAGACCGCGACGGCGATGGACTGATCGAGTATGCGCAGAAGTTCCGCAGCAGCGAGGGCAAGCGCGACGGCCTGTTCTGGCCGACCACGGAAAGCGAACCGCTGTCGCCGCTTGGCCCATTCGCTGCGCAGGTCAAGAGCGAAGGATATTCGGCGAAGGACGCGCGCCCGGTGCCGCTTCATGGCTACTACTTCCGGATTCTCACCGGCCAGGGCAAGGATGCGCCGGGGGGCGCCTATGACTACCTGGTCAAGGGCAACCTGATCGGTGGCTATGCGCTGGCCGCCTATCCGGCGCGCTGGGGTGCCTCGGGCGTGATGACTTTCATCTGCAACCACGACGGCATCGTCTACCAGAAGAATCTCGGCGAGAAGACGGCCGAAATCGCTTCAAAGATGACGCGCTTCAATCCGGACGCGAGCTGGCAGAAGGCAGAGTAGCGGCGACTTTGGCTGATCAACACAATCTAAAAGGAGTTTGGACATGCGCAATCTCATGCGGATTTCGATAGGCATCTCGGCCTTGTGCATGGCCTTCACGGCCATGGCGCAAAAGCCCCTTGCCTATCCGGCGAAAGGGCAGAGCGCGCAACAGCAGAGCCGTGACGACGGCGAGTGCTATGTGTGGGCCAAGCAGAACACCGGTATCGATCCGGCCGTCGTCGCGCAAACCCCACCGCCCCAGGCTACGGGTCCGGCGGTGGGCGGGGGCGAACGCGCGGGCGGCGCCCTGCGCGGTGCGGCGGGCGGCGCGATCATCGGCGGAATTGCCGGCGATGCGGGCGAGGGCGCGGCCATCGGTGCCGTCGTCGGGACCATGGCCGGAGGCCGCCGGGCTCGCCAGAACCAGCAGGCCCAGAACCAGCAGGCCCAGGCTCAGCATCAGCAGAAAATCGACACCTTCTACCGGGCCTATGGCGCCTGCATGGAAGGCCGTGGCTATTCGATCAAGTAAGGGATGAACATGGAAAAGATGATGCGCGTGCCATTGGTGGCATTGGTCTGGGCGCTGGGTTCAACCGCGACTGCCGGCGATTTCGATGGCTCCAAGCCGTTGATTTGTGCACCGGTTGAGGCGATGGAGTGCCACTCCGGCGAAAAGTGCGAGGCGGGCATTCCCGACGATGTCGGCGCGCCGGCATTCATGCGTATCGATTTCGCCAAGAAGGTGATCGTCGGACCGAAACGCACATCGCCGATCCGCTCCATGGACAAGGATGGAAACCAGATTCTGCTTCAGGGCACCGAGCTGGGTCTGGCCTGGAGCATGGCGCTGAACATCATGGACGGCAAGATGGTTTCAACCTTCAGTAGTCGGGATGGCGCCTACGTGCTGTTTGGCTCCTGCACGCCGCTTTAACAAATCCTGTTTTGACCTGCAGGGCAGGTGATCGATTTCTTAACAACTGGAGTGATTAGTATGAACACATCAATCAAGCGACTGACCCTGGCCGTGGCCTGCGTCCTGTCCGGCGGCAGCGCCTGTGCTGGCGGCATGATGGATGCCGTGATGCCAGACTATGCGCCTCACGTCATCGGTCTGGCCGTCGGGACGGTGCCGGATTATCTGGGTTCCGACGACAACACCGTGGGCGTGGCCCCCATGTTGCGTTATCAGTTCAAGGACTCGCAACGCTTCGTGGTTCTGCTGGCCAACGAACTCGACGTGAACCTGTTGAACAGCTCGTCCTGGCGTGCCGGTCCCGTGCTTAACTACTCGTTCGGGCGCGAGGACGTCGATGACAGCGTCGTCGACAGGATGAAGACGCTGGATGACTTCCTGGAATACGGGGCGTTTGTCCAATTCGTCGAAGCGGACCCGCAAAACAAACGCAATCGCTGGACCCTTGGCCTGACCGGCCTGATGAATTCAGAAGATGGGAATGAAGGTTACCGTGTACGCCTGGCCGGCCAGTACTTCCATCAGATGACTCAGGCGGTCGACCTCAATCTGGGCGCGGGCATGTGGTATGCCGACGAGGACTGGAACAACTACTATTTCGGCGTCAATGCCGGCAACGTTGGCACCTCCGGTCTGCCGTTCTATAGCGCCGGCAGTGACGTGAACCAGTATTTTGCCAACGTAAGCGCGATCGTTTATCTCAGCAAGAACTGGGCGCTGGCGGGCGGTGTGCGTTATGCCAACATTGCCGGCGATGCCGGCGACAGCCCGCTGGTGGAGGGGGTAGCTGGCCGGGGCTCGCAAGACCAGTGGATCGCGGGTGTGGGTGTGACCTATCTGAGCTGGTGATGCGGCGCAGTCCCATCAGACTGAAAAAACGCGGGTTGATACCCGCGTTTTTTTTGTCCACGTTCTCCGTTATTGCTATGCCATGCCTGTCCCGAACAAGGAAGTCCCGGGCGCGCAAGCAGGCCACATCAGCCCCCGGGCCATGGCGGCCGTCCGTGATTTTGTCCGGGTTGAGACCAAGGTCCCATTTCCTATTCACGCCGCACTGGCTAGATTGAATATCAAATCGGCCATCGCGGCCACACCCTGCGGCCGTCTATGGTAATGGCCGGGCCCTTCCGGTCACCCTCAGGGGCGGGTCATGGTGTCCTCAATGGTGTGCACCAAAGCAAGTGAATGAATTGAGCAACGAAACAAAAAAGGGCATCCGTGAAAACCATCGAACACATCCGGCTTGAGGAGGCGCGGGAGCAGAAGGTCTCCTGGAAGAAGTGGGGACCGTACCTGTCCGAGCGCCAGTGGGGAACGGTGCGCGAGGACTACAGCGAAGGGGGCGACGCCTGGAATTTCTTCACCCACGATCATGCCCGCTCACGCGCCTACCGCTGGGGCGAGGATGGCATCGCCGGCCTGTCCGATGACATGCAGCGCCTCTGCTTCAGCCTGGCCCTGTGGAACGGAAAGGACCCGATCCTGAAGGAACGGCTCTTCGGCCTCACCAACAGCCAAGGCAATCATGGCGAAGACGTCAAGGAGTACTACTTCTACCTCGACAGCACGCCGACCCACTCGTACATGAAGTATCTCTACAAGTACCCGCAGGCGGCCT
>JAGTSD010000223.1 GCA_018262135.1 Pseudomonadota bacterium
GCTGCGCCGCGAACTCCAGCGCAACCCCCGGCAAACCAGCCGCGACCTGTTTTTCACCCTGGCCATCGAGGACATCCGCGCCGCCGCCGAGGCCCTGCGTCCGACCTACGACGCCACCGACGGTGTGGATGGCATGGTCAGCCTGGAGGTGTCGCCCGATCTGGCCCACGACGTGGACGGTACGGTGCGGGAGGCGCGCGAGTTGTTCGCCCGGCTGGGACTGCCGAATGTGATGATCAAGGTGCCGGGAACAGTTCCCGGCTTGCACGCGGTCGAGCGGCTGATCGCCGAGGGCGTCAACGTCAACGTCACCCTGCTGTTCTCGGTGGAGCGCTATGTGTCGGTGGCCGAGGCTTACCTGCGCGGTTTGGAGCGCCGCCGCGCCCAGGGTTTGCCGCTGGATCGCGTGGCTTCGGTGGCCAGCTTCTTCGTCAGCCGGCTCGACACCGCCCTCGATCCGGTGCTGGCCCAGCGGCGGCCCGAGTTGCAGGGCCAGATCGCCAACGCCAACGCCAAGCTGGCCTATCAGGAATACCTGGAAATCGTGGGCAGCGCGCATTTCGCCGCCCTGCGCGCCGCCGGGGCGCGACCGCAGCGGCTGCTTTGGGCCAGCACCAGCACCAAGAATCCCTCCTATCCCGATCTGCTGTACGTGGATAACCTCATCGGCCCCGACACCGTCAACACCATGCCGCCCGCGACCTATGCTGCTTTCCGCGACCATGGCAGGGTCGCTCGAACCCTGGATCAGGACGTGGAAGCGGCGCTGGCGCAACTGGCGGCGTTGCCGGAACTGGGCATCGACCTGAGCGCCGTTACCGACCAGTTGGAAATCGACGGCGTCAACGCCTTCATCCAGTCCTTCGAGAATCTGCTGGCCGCCATCGAAGCCAAGATCCGCACCCTGACCGCCTGAATCCATGGCGATCCACTGAAACCACATCCACCTCTTCCGTGTTTTCCGTGTTTTCCGTGTTTTCCGTGGATACCGAACCCCTGCTACCCCGACCCGGAACCGACCCGCCCATGGCGAAAAAAATCCATTACCACATCACCGTCGCCGCGCAGGCGTTTTTTCTGGAGGAGCAATCCAATCCTGAGCGGGACCGCTATGTATTCGCCTACACCGTCCGGGTTCAGAACCAGGGCAATATAGCCGCCAAGCTGTTGAGCCGTCACTGGATCATCACCGATGCCAACGGCAAGGTCGAGGAGGTGCGCGGCGAGGGCGTGGTCGGCGAGCAGCCCTATCTGCAACCGGGGGAGGGTTTCCAGTACACCAGCGGCGCCATTCTGGAAACGGCGGTCGGCAGCATGAAGGGCAGTTATCAGATGCTGGCGGACGATGGTGTGACCTTTGACGCCGAGATTCCCCCCTTCGTGCTGTCCATCCCGCGCACTCTGCACTGAGGCCGGCGTGACCCTGCGTTATACGTATACGCTGTTCGCGCCCGTCTATGATGCGTTCGTGGCTCCGTTCACAGGTTTGGCCCGGCGACATAGCCTGCTGCGCCTGCGCGAGGGACCCCATGCCGATGTGTTGCTGGCCGGCGTGGGCAGTGGCCTGGATTTGCCGCTGCTGCCGCCGGGGCCGCACTACACCGGCCTGGATCTGAATCCGGCGATGCTGGCGCGCGCCCGGCGCAAGGCCGCCGATCTCGGTCTAAATATCCGGCTCGATGAGGGCGATGCCCGCCGCCTGCCCTATGGTGACGCCACCTTCGATGTAGTGGTGCTGCATTTGATCCTGGCGGTCACGCCCCATCCGGAGCGGGTGCTGGCGGAGGCGGCGCGGGTACTGCGGCGCGGCGGTCGGGTGCTGATCTTCGACAAATTCCTCCGCCCGGGCCAGAAAGCCCGGCTGCGGCGGCTGATCAGCCCGGTCCTGGGGGTGCTGGCCACGCGCACCGACGTCGTGTTCGAGGAGGCTCTGGCACAGGCGCGGGGGCTGGAGGTGGTATCGGACCAGCCCGCGCTGGCCAGTGGCTGGTTTCGGCATATCGAATTGCGTAAAACCGGGTTGTGAAACAGCCATGCGGCCATTTCGGTCGGTGGCCCCGCACTTGATAATTTCTCACTCGCCCGCATGTAAGGCCCAAGCCCCTTTAGTCGCGGAAAAATCATGACCGACCACGAAGCCGAAGCCCTGGAAGCAGAAGTCGTGCGCGAGGACGACGAGCGCAATGCGCCCGCCAACAACACTATCGTCGCCGCCGCCGATATTTTGCCTGGCACCCTCTATCTGCTGCCGTTGTCCGAACGGCCATTCTTCCCGGCTCAGGCGCTGCCGTTGCTGCTCAACGAGGAGCCGTGGCTGCCCACCATCGAGGCCGCCGCCAACCGTGAGCAACGGGTCATCGGCCTGATCCTGGTCAAGCCCGACAGCGCCGAAAAGGCTGGTCCCGACGACTTTCACCCGGTCGGCACCGTGGCCCGGATGCACCAGTTAGCTCGCAACGACGGCCGCCTGCAATTCATCGCCCAGGGTTTGAAGCGGTTCCGCATCATCAAGTGGCTGTCCAACGAACCGCCCTATCACGTCCAGGTCGAGTATTTAAGCGAGGAAGACCAAGCCGATGTCGAGGAGTTGCGCGCCTATTCGCTGGCGGTGATCAACACGCTCAAGGAGTTGATTCCGCTCAATCCGCTGTATTCCGAGGAACTGAAATTTTTCCTCAACCGCTTCAACACCCATGACCCCTCGCCGCTGGCCGATTTCGCCGCCAGCCTGACCACCGCCACCAAGGAAGAATTGCAGGAAATCCTGGCCACCGCGCCGATCCTGGAGCGGCTGAAAAAGGTCATCGTGCTGATCAAGAAGGAACTGGAAGTCGCCCGGCTCCAGACCCACATTCGCAAGCAGGTCGAGGAGAAGATGAGCGAGCATCAGCGCAAGTTCTTTTTGCGCGAGCAGCTCAAGGCCATCCAGCAGGAACTCGGCATCGCCAAGGACGACCGCACCGCCGACGTGGACCGCTTCCGGGAACGGCTGGAGACCCGCCAGGTACCCGAAGCGGCGCTGAAGCGGATCAACGACGAACTGGACAAGCTGGCGATTCTGGAAACCGGCTCGCCGGAATACGCCGTCACTCGCAACTATCTGGACGTGATGACCGAGCTGCCGTGGGGCCTCTATTCCACCGACAATCTCGACCTCAAGCACGCGCGGGAAATTCTGGACCGCGACCACGACGGGCTGGACGATGTCAAGGATCGCATCATCGAGTTTCTGGCGGTCGGGGCGCTCAAGGGCCAGGTCGGCGGCTCGATCATCCTGCTGGTGGGTCCGCCGGGTGTGGGCAAGACTTCGATTGGCCGCTCGGTGGCCGCCGCGCTGGATCGCAAGTTCTACCGGCTGAGCCTGGGCGGGATGCGCGACGAAGCCGAAATCAAGGGCCATCGGCGCACCTACATCGGCGCGCTGCCCGGCAAGTTCATCCAGGCCATCCGCGACGCCAAGACCGCCAACCCGGTGATCATGCTCGACGAGATCGACAAGATCGGCGCGTCGTACCACGGCGATCCGGCTTCGGCGCTGCTGGAGGTGCTCGACCCCGAGCAGAACCATGAATTTCTCGATCACTATCTGGACGTGCGCTTCGATCTGTCCAAGGTGCTGTTTATGTGCACCGCCAACCAGCTCGACACCATCCCGGCGCCACTGCTCGACCGGATGGAGACCATCCGGCTGTCGGGCTACATCACCGCAGAGAAATTGCAAATCGCCCGCAATCACCTGTGGCCGAAGCTGCTGGAGCGCAGCGGGATGGCGCGCGACCGGATCACCCTCGGCGAGGAGGCGCTGCGCCAGATCATCGAAGGCTACGCGCGAGAAGCGGGGGTGCGCAATCTGGAAAAACAACTGGGCCGGATCGTGCGCAAAAGCGCGGTGCAAATCGTCGAGGGTCGCGAGGGACCGATCACGGTGGAGCCGCCGGATTTGGACAGCTATCTGGGCAAGCCACCGTTCAAGACCGAGACGCCGATGTCCGGCGTCGGCGTGGTCACCGGTCTGGCTTGGACCGCCATGGGCGGTGCGACGCTCAACGTCGAGGCCAGCCTGGTTCACAGCAAGAATCGCGGCTTCAA
>JAGTSD010000224.1 GCA_018262135.1 Pseudomonadota bacterium
GGCAACTACCTGTGGGGACTGGGGACCTATTTCACCCACCAGTACCGCACCCCGTGGGGCGACGCCGTCAATTACGACGGTCCACACAGCCCCGGCGTGCGCGAATACGTGGTCAATAATGCCCGCTACTGGTTCGAGACCTGTCATTGCGACGCGCTGCGGCTGGATGCAGTCCATGCCATTTACGACTTCGGCGCTCGCCACATCCTGGCGGAACTGGCGGAAGCTGCCGCTGATTGCGCGCGGCGGCTGGGCCGGCCCTGCACTCTCATCGCCGAAAGCGATCTCAACGATCCCCGCCTCGTGCGCCCGCCGGCCATCGGCGGTTACGGACTGGACGCCCAGTGGAGCGACGATTTCCATCATGCCCTGCACACGGTGCTGACCGGGGAGCGGCACGGCTACTACGAGGATTTCGGCACTCTCGAACAACTGGCGCAAGCCTACCGCCGACCCTTCGTCTACGCCTGGGATTATTCGACGCACCGCCAGCGCTTTCATGGCGACGATCCCAGCGATTGTCCGGCATCCCGCTTCGTGGTGTGCGGCCAGAATCACGATCAGGTCGGCAACCGGGCGCTGGGCGACCGATTCTCAACGCTGCTACCGTTCCCGGCGCTGAAACTGGCGGCGGCGGCGGTGCTGCTGTCACCCTACCTGCCGTTGCTGTTCATGGGCGAGGAGTACGGCGAACCCCGGCCGTTTCGGTACTTTATCAGCCACGGCGACCCGGACCTGATCGAAGGGGTGCGCGCGGGCCGAAAAAAGGAATTCGCCGCGTTCCATGCCGAAGGCGAAGCGCCGGATCCGCAGTCCGAGGCAACGTTCGCCGGTTCCAAGTTGCAATGGGAACTCGGTCAAACCGGCCGGCATGGCCAGTTGCGCGCGTTCTACCGCGAACTGCTGCGACTGCGGCGCGAGTTACCGGCGCTTTCCCGATGCGACAACGCCAGCCTGACCGCGACCGTGATCGCGCCGACGGTGCTGGAATTGCGGCGCTGGCGCGATGCCTGCCGGCTGGCGATCTGGATGAATTTTGCCGCCGAACCGGTCACTGTGACTGTTCGACCTGGCGCTGGCGCGTGGCGCAAACCGCTCGACGCGGCTGATTCGATGTGGGGCGGCGAGGGTTCCAGCCTACCGGCGCAACTGGCCGATGGCGCTCTCCCGACCGCGCTCGCTCTCCCGCCTTACGCCGTGGCGGTCTACGCCGCCGGCGTCCCCGCCTGAACGCTCCAACGACGAGGACCCGATGCCATGACGCGCGTTCCCATTGCCACCTATCGCCTGCAGTTCACCCCGGATTTCGGTTTCGACGCCGCCATGGCCATCGCGCCCTATCTGGACGACTTGGGCGTGTCCGACCTGTACGCCTCGCCGATCCTGAGGCCCCACCACGGCAGCCAGCACGGTTACGACGTCGTGGATTCCCACCTCATCAATCCCGAACTGGGCGGCTTGGAGCGGTTCGAGAGGCTGACCCAGGTGCTGAAAAAACACGGCCTCGGCTGGGTGCAGGACATCGTGCCCAACCACATGGCCTTCGACAGCCAGAATCGGGTGCTGGTGGACGTGTTGGAGAATGGCTCGGACTCGCCCTACCACGAATTTTTCGACATCAACTGGAACCATCTCTACGAAGGGATTCGTGGCCGGGTGCTGGCGCCCTTTCTCGGCAAATTCTACGGCGACTGCCTGGAAAGCGGTGAATTGCGGTTGCACTACAGCCCACAGGGGTTGGCCGTTCACTACTACGATTTCCGCTTTCCGATCCGCATCGAGTCGTACTACCGGGTGTTGACCTACGATTTGGGACGGCTGCGCGCCCGGCTCGACCGCGGCCATCCGCATTTCATCAAGCTGCTGGGCGTCCTCTACCTGCTCAAGTACATCCCGTCCGGCGAAGAGGGAAGGGAGCGTTATGACCAGATTGCCTTCCTCAAGCAAATGCTCTGGGAACTGTGGAACGACAGTCCCGAAGTGCATGAGTTTATCGAGGAAAACATTCGAATTTTCAATGGTAAGGCGGGCCAGCCCGAAAGTTTCGATCTGTTGGACCACCTGCTCAACGAGCAATTTTTCCGGCTGTCCTACTGGAAGGTGGGCAACGAGGAACTCAACTATCGGCGGTTTTTCACCATCAACGGCCTGATCGCGCTGCGCATTGAGGACGCCAGAGTCTTCGATTTCACCCACGAATTGATCCTGAAACTGGTGGCCGAGGAGAAAATCAACGGGCTGCGGATCGATCATATCGACGGCCTCTACGACCCGGCGCAGTATCTCCATCGCCTGCGCGAGCGGGCGCCCGATGTCTATCTGGTGGTGGAAAAGATTCTGGAGCACGGCGAAGCGTTGCCGGTGAGCTGGCCGTGCCAGGGCACCAGCGGCTACGACTTTCTCGGCATGGTCAACGCCCTGTTCTGCCAGTCGGCGACCGAGCGGGAATTCACCGCCCTCTATCAGGCCTTCGTCGGCGATTCCACCGCCTACGAGACCCTGGTCGACCGCAACAAGCGGTTGATCGTGGCCAAGCATCTGGCCGGCGACATCGATAATCTGGCGCATCTGCTCAAGCACCTCTCCGAACACTACCGCTACGCCAGCGACTTCACGCTTTATGGGCTGAAGGTGGCGCTGGTCGAGATCATGGTGTTGCTGCCGGTCTACCGCAGCTATATCGGTCGAACCGGCGCGAGCAAGGCGGATCGGGAGTGCATCCGCCAGGTACTCACCCAAGCCCACCTGAATGTTCCCAATTTCCGCAACGAACTGACGTTCATCGAACGCTTCCTGCGCCTGGAATTCGACGAGCACATGGCGATCGAGGACAAGGATCAGTGGCTGCACTTCGTCATGCGCTTGCAGCAGTTCACGGGGCCGCTGATGGCCAAGGGCGTGGAAGACACGGTGTTCTACGTCTACAACCGCCTGCTGTCGCTCAACGAGGTGGGGGCGAGTCCGGTGCAATTCGGCATCGACCTTGACGAATTCCACGCGTTCAATCAGCACCGGGTCGCCTGCTGGCCGCACGCCATGAACGCCAGCGCGACCCACGACACCAAGCGCGGCGAGGATGTGCGCGCCCGGCTGAACGTGTTGTCGGAACTGCCGGCCGAGTGGGAGCGGCATTTGCGACGGTGGAACGCGATCAACCTGGAGCACAAGGTGCGGGTCGGCGAGCGGCTGGCACCCGAGAACGACGATGAATACCTGCTGTATCAAACCCTGCTGGGCGCCTATCCGTTCGATCTGGCCGAGTACCCCGCCTTCATCGAACGGATCAAGGCCTATCTGATCAAGGCGGTGCGCGAGGCGAAGGTTCACACCCACTGGCTGGAACCGAACGGCCCCTACGAGGATGCCCTACTCGCGTTCGCCGAACGGGTGCTGGAACCCGGTAAGGAGAATCCCTTTCTTCAGGCCTTCCTGCCGTTCCAGCGCCGGATCCAGCACTACGGCATCCTGAACTCCCTCGCGCAGACCCTGCTCAAACTCACCACGCCCGGTCTGCCCGATTTTTACCAGGGCACGGAACTGTGGGATTTGAGTCTGGTGGATCCCGACAACCGACGGCCGGTGGACTTCGAACGGCGCGGCGTCCTGCTCAAGGAGCTTCAGGCCCGCGCCAGCGATAACCTGCCGCAATTGCTCAAGGAGTTGCTGGCGGCGCCGGAGGATGGCCGCATCAAGCTGTTCCTGATCTATCGGGCGCTCCAGGCGCGGCGGGCGGAACGGGAGTTGTTCCAGCATGGCGCCTACCAGAAACTGACCGTGATCGGCAGCCTCAAGTCGCATGTGGTGGCGTTCGCCCGGACTCTGGGCGAACAGCGAGTGCTGGTGGTGGCGCCGCGCTTTCCAACCCGCCTGGTCAAGGATGGTGAGTATCCATTGGGCGAGGCGGTCTGGCATGAAACCCGCGTGTTACCCCCCACCGGTTCCCGCCTGCGCTGGCACGAGGCCCTGAGCGGGCAAACCGTACAGGGCGAGGAGGCGCTTTGGCTGCGGGAAGCGTTGGAACACTTTCCGGTGGCCTTGCTGGTCAACGAGCCGGACCAGGAGGGGATAGACCCATAAACAAGATCGCCTGTCCCGCTCACCCCTCAGGGTCAGGGGGTCTCTTGTCCTTGAACTGGTCTTGGAGATACACCTTGCCTTGAAAGCCCCAACCTCCATCCGGGACATCGTGAATCAGCACATAGGTCATCTCCCGCACCGAAGGGATGCCTTCGGCTTCCACCACGGCATCGGTGATTTTTTCGATCGTAACCGTTCAGTCCCCCTTACTGGGGTAAGAGGGCGAGAGGCAATCCGGCACGTCGGTCGGCGATAGCGCGTTCGAGAGTGCGCCAAGGCGTATGGTCACGCTGGCGGCAGGTGTCGATGACGCTGGCGAGCAGGGCGACCACCCGCGAACCCACCGGGGTGCGGGTGCCCGAACTGAGCTGGCGCAGGATCACCCAGTGCCGCCGGGCGCGCCCGGCGGTCAGCCGCTCGGCTAACCCGCCTGGTCGCCGCTGCCACCGCGCCGCCGGGGGCGGAAGCCGGGCATTCCCCCGTGCCGTGCTGGCGGCGACCTGGCCGCCGGCGGTGCGCGGGCGCCCTCGAAATCGCCCTCGACCCCGCAACCGACGAGGGGGTGTGGAGGTGTCCCGTCCACAGCCAGCCGGGACGGATTCACCACGGGCCAGGCTCGCGGTGGGAGGGCGCGGCCCGTGTCCCGCGCGGCTGAGGCAGGCCGACCGCGCGCCGATCGGCGCCACCCGCTCAACCGAACCCGATCCCGACGCGCGGGTTGCGTTTGCCCTCGCTGCGCAGGCGCAGCACCTTCACCCGGCCGATCGCGGCGCGGTGGCGGACGTGGGTGCCACCGCAGGGTTGGAGGTCGATGCCGGGAATCCGCAGCAGGCGGACCCGGCCGGCGCCGCGCGGCGGTTGCACGCTCATCGTTTTGACCCGTTCGGGCCGGGCGTCCAGTTCCGCGCCGGTGATCCAGACGGTTGCGGTCCTCACCTCGCGTTCGAGCAGCGCGTTCAGTGCCCGTTCGATGTGGGCAGCGTCGAGCACGCTCAGGTCGATGGCGAAATCGAGCCGGCCCTGGTCGGCGGCGATGTTGCCGCCGGTCACCGGCGCCACGACCACGCTGGACAGTACGTGCAGGGCGGTATGGAGACGCCTGTGGGCGTAGCGACGGTCCCCGTCGAGCTCCGCCGTTACGAGGTCGCCCACCGCCAGCGCGGGCGCGTCCGGTGCGGGGACGTGGACGACGCTCTCCGGCTCCTCGCCCGGGCGCGCGTCGACGATCCGCACGGCGACGCCGTCGGCCCGATGCAACCGGCCGGTATCGCCGGGTTGGCCGCCGCCGCGCGGAGCGAACACCGTGCGGTCCGGTTCGATGCCGCGCGCGGACACCGCGACCACGCGGGCGGTGCAGGACTTCAAATACGGGTCGTCGCGAAACCGCCGCGCGCCGGTCATCGCGGTTGCCTTCGGTTCGCGCGGTCGAGGGCGCCGGGGGCGCGGCAGTCTCAACCCTCGCCCAGCACCCGGCGCCGCAACAGGCGTTCGTCGAGGGGGATGAGGATCAGGATCATCAGCAGGAACAGGCCGGCGGCGGCCAGCAGGTGCAGGTGCCATTCGCCGGCCAGCAGCAGGAGGCGAATC
>JAGTSD010000225.1 GCA_018262135.1 Pseudomonadota bacterium
AAAGGATTTTTATCGGCTGATGACCAAACGATTCATTGACAATTTTCCTATATTATCATGAGGTCACTGCGTGAACATCCCCGACGGCGCCCTGGTCCCGAACGCCATGCGGCTGGCGGAATACGCCCATCGCCAGCGCAACCATCGACGCAAGGCCCCGCCCGGCGAGGATCGTCCCGCCTATTTCCTGCACCTGGCCGAGGTCGCCTGGCTGCTGATGGACGGTGGCATCCGCGACGACGAATCGGTGGCCGCCGCCTACCTGCACGACATCATCGAGGACTGCGGCTACAGCGAAGCCGGCCTGGCGGAGGCCATCGGCAACGCGCGGGTGGCGGCGCTGGTCGCCGCCGTGTCGGAAACCGATAAAAGCCAGAGCTGGGAAGACCGCCAGCAACACTATCGCGAACGGCTGGCGATGCTGAATGATCCGGTCATTCTGGCGCTGTCCTGTGCCGACAAAACCTCCAACCTCACCGACATGAACCGGCTGATGGCCAAGGGTCATCCGGTCGGCAGCTTCACCAAACGCGGCTTCGACGCGCAACAGGCCAAGTTTGAGGCTCTGGATGCACTGTTCCAGGGCCGAACGCCAGAGCGGCTGTACCGGCGGTTCCAGCAGGCGCTGGCGGAATTCCGGGAACGCGGCCAGGCGCCGGTTTGACCCGCCGCGCCCACCCCTTCAGCCTTCCGGCCGATCCGTCCCGATCTTATCCTCGGCACCAGCCAGCAGATTCCGGATGTTGGAGCGGTGCCGCCAAATCAGCAGTCCGACCATGAACAGCACGGCGGCGAATGCAATACCCCGCATCCCGAATCCCCAGGCGAACAGCGGGGTCAACGCGGCAGCGGTCAACGCCGACAGCGAAGAAATGCGGACCACGAAAGCCATGAACAGCCAGGTCGCCAGCGCCGCCAGTGCCACCGACCAGGACAGGCCGAGAATGACGCCGAAAGCGGTCGCCACGCCCTTGCCGCCCTCGAAGCCGAAGAATACGGGGTACAGATGCCCCAGGAACGCCGCCAGCGCGGTCAGGGCCAGTCCGGTTTCATCCAGACCGACCCACCGTGCCAACAGCACCGGCAACAGGCCCTTGAGAAAATCGCCGGCCAGGGTAATGCCAGCAGCCTTCTTGCCGCCAAAGCGCAACACGTTGGTAGCGCCGGGATTGCGCGAGCCTTCGGAGCGGGGATCGGGCAAACCCATCACCCGGCAGACGAGAATCGCGGTGGAAATGGAGCCGGCCAGATAGCCCAGCACGACGAACAACGTGGTGGTGAACATTCGCGGCGACCTGTGTCACAAGGGCCGGCACTCAAGCCGGCGATAGACAAACCGGGGCCGGAACGCGGCTTTTACGTTAAAATAGACCATCGCCTGGAACCCCCGTCATGGACATCATTTTCATTCGCGACCTGCGTGTCGAAACCCTCATCGGCGTTTATCCCCAGGAGCGCCAGAAGCGCCGGATTCTGCTCCTCGATCTGGAACTGGGTACCGATATTCGCCCGGCGGCCGCGACCGATTGCCTGAATGATACCCTGAATTATCAAGCCGTGGCGCAACGGATCATCGAGTTTGCTGCCGCCAGCGACTGTCACTTGGTCGAAACCCTGGGCGAGCGTATCGCTGATCTGGTGTTGCGGGAATTTCCCGTGCCCTGGCTGCGGCTGACCTTGCGCAAACCTGGTGCGGTGCGCGAGGCTGGCGAGGTTGGCATCCTCATCGAACGCGGACGCCGGGATTAGGCCGGATCGCCATGGCCCGGGTTTACCTCGGCATCGGCAACAACATCGAGCCGGAACGCCACATCCACGCTATATTTTAAAGTATGGCGCCACTACCAGAACAAACCCGCGCCAACGATCCCAAACCATCCTCCATGAACCTTCGTACCCAACTCATCGCCCTCCAAACCATCCTGACCAAGGAAACCCTGCGTTTCCTGCGCATCTGGATTCAGACCCTGCTGCCGCCGGCGATCACCACGACCCTGTACTTCATCATCTTTGGCAACCTGATCGGCGCTCGACTGGGGACGATGGACGGGTTGACCTATACCCAGTTCATCGCGCCGGGCCTGATCATGATGGCGGTAATCACCAACGCCTACTCCAACGTGGTGTCCTCGTTCTTCGGTTCCAAGTTCCAGCGTCATATCGAGGAAATGCTGATCTCGCCCCTGCCCAACGCCATCATCGTGCTGGGCTTCGTCGGCGGCGGCGTGGCGCGAGGCCTGATGGTGGGCCTCGTGGTCACGGCGGTCTCGCTGTTCTTCGCCGATCTGCACTGGCAACATCCTCTGCTTACCCTGGCGGTGATCGTTCTGACCTCGGTGCTGTTCGCCCTGGCCGGCCTGATCAACGGCATCTTCGCCAAGAACTTCGACGATATTTCGCTGGTCCCGACCTTCGTGCTGACGCCGCTAACCTACTTCGGCGGTATTTTTTACTCGATCCAGATGCTGCCGCCGTTCTGGCAGGATGCCTCGCTGTTCAATCCCATCCTGTATATGGTCAACGCCTTCCGCTTTGGCATCCTCGGCGTATCGGACATCAATATCTATCTTGCCTTCGCCCTCATTCTGCTGTTCATCGCCGTCCTGTTCGGCTGCAGCCTGTGGCTTTTGCACCGGGGAACCGGCATCCGTAACTAAAATCTGCCATATCGCCAGGATTTAATAATCATCGTGGCGCGTCTTGCGCGCATTCGCGACTGTGTCATCTATCCTTAGTGTCAAGGCCCGGCCTTCGCGCCGCTGGCCTCATTAATAGGACTGGCCTTCCCTTCAAGTCCACCATAACCAGACACCAAAGGAGAACATCACTCATGCGCAATCTGTCAGCACCTCTGTTCGTCGCCGCCGCCTGCCTGATCGCCCCCGCCGCCTGGAGCGAAGAGCCGATCGTCATCAAGTTCAGCCATGTAGTAGCACCCGATACGCCGAAAGGAAGGGCGGCGGAAAAGTTCAAGGAACTCGCCAACACGTATACCAACGGCAAGGCCAAGGTGGAGGTTTACCCGAACAGCCAGTTGTATAAGGACAAGGAAGAGATGGAGGCCCTGCAACTCGGCGCCGTGCAAATGCTGGCCCCGTCGCTCGCCAAGTTCGGGCCGCTGGGCGCCAAGGAATTCGAGGTGTTCGACTTTCCTTGCATCTTCCCCGACTACAAAGGGTTGCACCAGGTCACCCAGGGACCGCTCGGCAAGCAACTGCTCGGCAAGCTGGATTCCAAAGGCATCACCGGCCTTGCCTACTGGGACAACGGCTTCAAGATTTTCAGCTCGAACAAGCCAGTGAAAGCGCCGGCCGACTTCAAGGGCCAGAAGCTGCGGATCCAGTCCTCGAAAGTGCTGGATGCGCAGATGCGCGCGCTCAGCTCTATTCCGCAGGTCATGGCATTCTCCGAGGTCTACCAGGCGCTACAGACCGGCGTGGTGGACGGCACCGAGAATCCGCCGTCGAACATGTACACCCAGAAAATGCACGAGGTGCAGAAGCACGCCAACATCTCGAATCATGGCTACCTGGGCTACGCGGTGATCGTGAACAAGAAATTCTGGGAGGGCTTGCCCGCCGACGTGCGCGCCGGGCTGGAAAAGGCGATGCAGGAAGCCACCGTCTACGCCAACGAGGTCGCCAGCAAGGACAACAACGATGCGCTGGCGGCGATGAAGGCGTCCGGCAAAACCGACTTCCATCAACCGACGGCAGCAGAACGCGAAGCGCTGTGCAAGGCGATGCAACCGGTTTACGAACAGATGGGTAGCCGGGTCGGCAAGGAGTTGATCGCGAACATTCAAAAGGAAGTGGCGGCAGCCAAGTAGCCACTCTTCGGCAACGCCCGCCCAGCCAGCGGGCGTTTCACTGCCTGCGAGGTCAACCCGCATGATCCTCCGATTTCTCGACCACTTTGAAGAGTGGGTCATCACCTTCCTCATGGCCGCGGCGACCTTGATCATCTTCGTCGCCGTCGTCCACCGTTACTCCTCCGGCCTGCCGATACCGGGCGTCCAGGATTTTCTGCTCAGCTTGAACCTGGGATGGGCGCAGGAACTCTGCATCTACATGTT
>JAGTSD010000226.1 GCA_018262135.1 Pseudomonadota bacterium
ACGCCCCTGCTCGAATAACCCCGCAAGCCCTTGGTGTCTGAAGCTTCTGATCATGCTGAAACTGTAACATACTTTGAGACAACATCAAGCCCAGCAGGTCGGGACCCGGGGCGTAGCGCGTAGCGCGAGTTAGCGCAGCCTTGATGAGAGGGGGCTATCATAGTGACCCTTAATCTGACCTCTCTCGATCCTTCGCGCATGGACACCCTCAAGATACGCGGCGCCCGCACTCACAATCTTCAGAACATTGATCTCGACCTGCCCCGCGACCGGCTGATCGTCATCACCGGCCTGTCCGGTTCCGGCAAGTCCTCGCTGGCCTTCGACACGCTCTACGCCGAGGGCCAGCGCCGCTACGTCGAATCGCTGTCGGCCTACGCCCGCCAGTTTCTATCGTTGATGGAAAAGCCCGACGTAGATCACATCGAAGGACTGTCGCCGGCGATTTCTATCGAGCAGAAATCCACCTCGCACAATCCGCGCTCCACGGTCGGCACCATCACCGAGATTTACGACTACCTGCGGCTGCTGTACGCGCGGGCTGGAATTCCGCGCTGTCCCGATCATGGCATTGATCTCGACGCCCAGACCGTCGGCCAAATGGTGGATCAGGTGCTGGCCTTGCCGGAAGGCGAGCGGCTGATGCTGCTGGCGCCGGTGGTCAAGGAGCGCAAGGGCGAACACGTCAAGCTGTTGCAGGAACTGCAAGCCCAGGGCTTCGTGCGCGCCCGCATCGACGGCGAAGTGGTGGAACTGGACAGTCCGCCACCGCTGGATTTGCGCCGCAAACATACCATTGAAGTCGTGGTGGACCGCTTCAAGGTCCGCGCCGATTTGGGGCTGCGGCTGGCCGAGTCGTTCGAGACCGCGCTGCGGCTGGGGGAGGGCGTGGCGCGGGTGGCGTTTTTGGACGAGCCGGAGCGGGCCGAACTGCTGTTCTCCGCCGGCTATGCCTGTCCGCTGTGCGGCTACAGCCTGAGTGAACTGGAGCCGCGCCTGTTCTCCTTCAACAACCCCGCCGGGGCCTGCCCGGAATGTGATGGGCTGGGGGTGAAGCAGTTTTTCGATGCCGAGCGGGTCGTGGCGCATCCGCATCTGAGTCTGGCGCGCGGCGCGGTGCGCGGCTGGGACCGCGAAAACTTTTATTATTTCAAACTGATCAACGCGCTGGCGCGGCATTACCACTTCGACGTAGACCAGCCGTTCCAAGAGTTGCCGGAGCGCATCCGCAAGCTCATCCTCCACGGCAGCGGCCAGGAAACCCTCGAGTTCGAGTACACCAACAGTCGCGGCGAAACCTATCACCGCCGCCATCCGTTCGAGGGCGTGATTCCCAACATGCAGCGCCGCTACCGGGAAACCGAATCGAACCTGGTGCGCGAGGAACTGGCGAAGTATCTGAGCAGCCAGCCCTGTCCGTCCTGCCGGGGCGCGCGACTGACCCGATCCGCCCGCCATGTGTTCGTCGCCGGCCACAGCGTGCCGGAAATCGTCGCGCTGCCCATCGGCGCGGCCCGCGAGTTCTTCGGGCAACTGAGCCTGGCGGGCTGGCGCGGTGAAATCGCCGCCAAAATCGTCAAGGAAATCAACGAGCGGCTGAATTTCCTGGTCAACGTCGGGCTGGATTATCTGAGTCTGGAGCGCAGCGCCGACACGCTGTCCGGCGGCGAGGCGCAACGCATTCGGCTGGCGTCGCAAATCGGCGCGGGGCTGGTCGGCGTGATGTACGTGCTGGACGAACCTTCGATTGGCCTGCACCAGCGCGATAACGCCCGCCTGCTGGCCAGCTTGTTGCGGCTGCGCGATCTCGGCAACACCGTGATCGTGGTCGAGCACGACGAGGAGGCGATTCGCACCGCCGATCACGTGGTGGACATGGGGCCGGGCGCGGGCATCCACGGCGGGCGGGTAGTGGCGCAGGGGACGCCCGCCGCCATCATGGCCTGTCCCGAGTCGCTGACCGGCGCCTATCTCGGCGGCCAGCGGCGGATCGAACTGCCGGCCAAACGTACTCCGCCCGATGCTAAAAAGCAGCTACGCATCGTCGGCGCGAGCGGCAACAATCTGAAAAATCTGACGGTGGAAATTCCGCTGGGGCTGCTGACCTGCATTACCGGTGTCTCCGGCTCCGGCAAGTCCACGCTGATCAACGACACCCTGTACCGCTACGCCGCCCGCGATTTGAACAACGCCAACGAATCGCCCGCGCCGTGCCAGGATTTGCGGGGGCTGGAGCAGTTGGACAAGGTGGTGAACATTGATCAGAGTCCCATCGGCCGCACGCCGCGTTCGAATCCGGCGACGTATACGGGCCTGTTTACCCCGATCCGCGAACTGTTCGCCGGCGTGCCCGAATCGCGGTCGCGCGGCTATCAACCGGGCCGGTTCAGTTTCAACGTCAAGGGCGGGCGCTGCGAGGTCTGTCAGGGCGACGGGGTGATTCAGGTAGCGATGCACTTCCTGCCCGACATCTACGTGCCCTGCGACCAGTGCCACGGCCGGCGCTACAACCGGGAAACGCTGGATATCCGCTACAAGGGCCGCACCATCCACGAAGTGCTGGAGATGACGGTCGAGGATGCGCTGGCCTTCTATCAGGCGGTGCCGGCGGTGGCGCGCAAGCTGCAAACGCTGGCGGACGTGGGGCTGAGCTACATCAAGCTCGGCCAGAACGCCACCACCCTGTCGGGCGGCGAGGCGCAGCGGGTGAAGCTGGCCCGCGAGTTGTCCAAGCGCGACACCGGCCAGACCTTGTACATCCTCGACGAACCGACCACCGGCCTGCACTTCCACGACATCGAGCAGTTGTTGAAGGTGCTGCACGAGTTGCGGGATCGCGGCAACACCATCGTGGTGATCGAACACAACCTGGACGTGATCAAGACCGCCGACTGGATCGTGGACCTGGGACCGGAAGGCGGCGGCGGCGGTGGGGAGGTGGTGGCGGTGGGCACACCGGAGCAGGTGGCGGCGCATCCGGTCAGCCATACCGGGCAGTTCCTGGCGCCGGTGCTGGGGCGCGATGAAGCTTTTTTCGGAGACGTTTGCCGAAAAGCGAATCAGGTTGCCTATTGAGGTATGCGAGTCTGTTTCGAAAAGGACTAACGGAACGTAGCGCCTTGCCCTATGTCATGGAATGACCGCTCGACGTTCGTCGGTTTACGCAGGCCAGACGGTGACGTACAATTAGCCATGCGTTTATACGTCAGGAGGCGCCTCATGAATACTAAACTGACTCTGCGGCTCGACGATGGCCTCATCCGAAGCGCCAAGCGCCATTCGGCCAAGTCCGGGAAGTCAATCTCTCAACTCGTCTCGGATTACTTCACCCTGATCGTCGCCCGTGAGGATGCCGCGGACACGGAGCTAACGCCGCGAGTGCGCTCCCTGCTCGGCGCCTTGTCTGGGGCTGCCGTCGACGAGCAGGACTACCGCCGCCATCTGGAGAACAAGCACCATTGAAGGTGTTGTTCGACACGAATGTGGTGCTTGATGTCCTGCTCGCGCGGGAACCGCATGCTGTGGTCGCAGCCAGGCTGTTCGCACTCGTGGACAAGGGTGAACTCGAGGGCGTGCTCTGTGCCACCACTGTCACCACGATCCATTACATCGCTTCCAAAGCGGTCGGCCCTGACTCGGCCAAGCGGCACCTGCGCGAACTACTGGCGATGTTCGACGTCGCGGGTGTCGATCACGATGTTCTCGACGGTGCGCTGGGTCTCGACTTCCAGGACTTCGAGGACGCTGTGCTGCACGAGGCGGCCCGCGCCGCAGGCGCCACCGCGATCGTCACTCGCAACGGCAAGGACTTCGGCAATGCCGTAATCCCGGTGTTCGACCCGCATGAACTGCTAGCCGCCGTTGTGGCATCCTCTGAGTGATAGGCGCTGGGGCGGTATTCCCAACAACGGCATCCAGACGGACAGCGCTTTTTGCACCGCCGCCGATGCCGCCCGTTGGACTTTGTTGCGTGGCGAGCAACGCGCTACCATGGCGATACGATCCAGTCGTTCAGACACAAAGGGTTGAGGCAGTATTTCGAGTCGGGAAGCATTGCGGG
>JAGTSD010000227.1 GCA_018262135.1 Pseudomonadota bacterium
GGGTATCTTGAGACCGGTGCAGCCTTCGAAGAGACCTTCGCCGACCTCAGGATTCACCAGATGGCGGTGCTGGCGGGCACCCAGGAAGCCTGGCATGACCTGTTCAAACGCTTCGACCCGCAGGCGCTGGAGCAGCGCATTGGCGAGGATCGGGGATTGCAAGGTCTGCTCGGTTCCAGAAAAGTCCGGTGTTGGGATGCCTTCACGCTGCTGTACCAGACTTTGCTGGAAGATGCCGAGGATAACCGCGAAAGCCTCCTCGTGCGCAAATTCGCCAAGGCCTATGGCGAGCAAATGGCCAGGAACGGGCGGCGCGCCTCCTGAACGAAGAGGTCCGGGGGCGCGATTCCCGGCGGGTCAATCCGTGGAGTCCGCGTGAAGCCGCGCGAACCGCGCTACAATTCACGCCTGTTCCACTACCCGCGCTTTGCTGCATGAATTCTTCCGCTCCCGCCCGTCATCCTGCCCTGTATTTGATCGCCGCCATGCTGATCTGGGGCGGCTCCTTCGCAGCGATGAAGCTCGCTGTCGCGGTCTACGACCCGATTCTGATCACCTTTGGGCGGCTGGTTGTCGCCGCCCTGATCTTTCTGGCCCTGTGGCGCTGGCTTGGGCCGGTGCGTTACCGGCGCGGCGACTGGAAGTGGTTGCTCCTGATGGCGCTGTTCGAGCCGCTGCTGTATTTCGTGTTTGAAACCAATGCCCTGCGGTTCACGTCCAGCGGTGCGGCAGCTACCGTCATCGCCCTGCTGCCGCTGAGCGTCGCGCTGGCCGCCCAATGGTTGCTGCATGAGGTGGTGACCGGACGGTTGTACGCCGGGGTGCTGGTCTCGGTCGCTGGAGTCATCCTGCTGACCGGAACGGGCGAGGAGACAGCGCTGTCACCGAACCCGTGGCTCGGCAACGCGCTGGAATTTCTGGCCATGCTGTGCGCGGTGGGCTATACCCTGGTGGTTCGGCGGCTCAGCGTCCATTATCCGGCGCTGTTTTTGACCGCCGTCCAGGCCTTCCTCGGCGGCGTGTTGTATTTGCCGCTGCTGCCGTTCGCGGAATTCACTGCCACCGTGGACTGGCCGGCGCTGCTGGCGGTGTTGTATCTGGGGGCGGTGGTCAGCGTGCTGGCCTATCTGTTCTACAACCATGCCCTCAGCCTGCTGCCGGCCAGTCAGGTCGCGGTCTACGTCAGCCTGATTCCGGCGCTGGGGGCATTTTTCGGCTGGCTGCTGCTGGGCGAGACGCTGAACCTGACGCAGGGCGCCGCCATCCTGCTGACCGTAGCCGGAATCGTTTACAGCCAGACCGGCTCTGGGGTCGCCGAACCCGAGCCAGCAACCCAGCCGGTCGAGTCGTAATCTTCGAATCCCTGCCGTTCGGCCGCTGACATGTTAAGCTAAACAAATGGCGAACTTTCTCGGCGAATTCGAATGCAGGCTCGATTCCAAGGCGCGGATCGCGCTGCCGGCCGCCTTGAGAAAGCAGATTCCCGTCGAGGCGGAATGCCGCTTTGTCATCAATCGCGGTTTCGAGCAGCACCTGGTGCTGTATCCGCTCAACGAGTGGCAGCGGGTCACCGCCGAACTCAACCGCCTCAACCTGTTCGTCAAGAAGAACCGGGAGTTTGTCCGCTATTTCCACCGGGGCGCCACTGAACTGGAACTGGATGGCAGTGGTCGCCTGCTGCTCCCCCGGCGCCTGCTGGACTACGCCGGCATCCACGACCAGGTAATCCTGCTGGCTTACGCCAACCGCATCGAGTGCTGGGATCCAACCCTGTACGAGAATTTGCTGTCCGACGAACCGGCCAATTTTGCCCGGCTGGCTGAGGAAATCATGGGCGGCGCGGGGCACGTGGAACGGGACGACGAGCGGTTTCCCGATTTTCGGGAGCTACCGTCAATGCCACCCGGTTCGCGGCATTAATCGCAGGGCTTGCGTTGCTGGTTCAGCAAGCGTTTGGCGCGAGCCTGTTAAACACCTTTCCTCACTGATGAATGGCCATTCGTCCAGTCATCAACCCGCTGATCCCGGTCTGAATCGCCCCGCTTTTTGGGGGTAGCTGTCGCCGATGGAACGACTTGGCGAAGCGTGGTCTATGATGAACATCTCTGTTGGGAGCACAACGTGATACGTCTGTTCAAACTGATCGTCCTGATGCTGGGTCTGACGCTGGGAACGTCAGCGCCAGCCGCGACGCCGGCAACGGTGCAACGTTATTTTCAAAACCTGCAATCGCTGCGGGTGGACTTCATCCAGCGCGTGTTCGACGAGCGCGGGCGGGTCATGCAGACCTCCAGCGGCCAAATGCTGATGCGCAAGCCCGGCAAATTTCGCTGGGATTACCAAACGCCCGCCGAACAAGTCATCGTCGCCGACGGCGAACGGCTATGGGCCTACGATGTGGATCTGGCCCAGGTGACGGTGCGCAAGCTCGACCAGGCTTTGAGTTCTACTCCACTGGCGCTGTTGAGCGGCGCAGCGCCCATCGAAGAGGCTTTTACCGTCGGCAGCGTCCGGCGTCAGGACGGGTTGGAATGGTATGAATTGACCCCCAAACAACCGCAACCCGAATTTCGGCTGTTGCGGGTCGCCTTTCGGGGTGAAGCCCTGATCAGCCTGGAGCTTGAGGACAATTTTGGCCAGCGCACCCGGCTGGATTTCCAGAAACTGGAGCGCAACCCGGCGTTCGATCCCGCTCTGCTGAAATTTACCCCGCCACCCGGCGTGGACGTGGTCGGCGACGCTGGCTGAAGTGTCCGCCGTTGATCCTCGCCGGCCGCTCGCCGACCGGCTGCGGCCATGCCAGTTGGCCGAGTTCGTCGGCCAGCCGCATCTGCTGGCGCCGGGCAAACCGCTGCAAACCGCTATCGAACGGGGCCAGCCGCATTCCATGGTGCTGTGGGGACCGCCCGGTACGGGCAAAACCACGCTGGCGGAACTATTGGCCGGGGCCTGTCAGGCGGAGTTTATCCGGCTTTCGGCGACCATGGCCGGGGTGCGCGAGGTGCGGGCGGCGGTGGAACGCGCTCAAGTCCTGTGGCGCGACCAGCAGCGCCGCACCGTGTTGTTCGTGGACGAGGTCCATCGTTTCAACAAGGCCCAGCAGGATGCGTTTCTCCCCTACGTCGAGGATGGCACGCTGACCTTCATCGGCGCGACTACCGAAAATCCCGGCTTTGCTCTCAACAACGCCCTGCTGTCGCGGGTGCGGGTCTACGTGCTCGACAGCCTGGACGCCGCCGCCATCGGCCTGGTGGTGGAGCGGGCGCTGGCCGATCCGGAGCGGGGGCTGGGCGGGCGCTGGCCGTTGCCGGACGAAGCGCGGGCGCGGCTGGCCCGGGCCGCCGACGGCGACGCCCGCCGCGCCCTGATCTGGCTGGAACTGGCCGCGGAACTGGCCGAGGCGCGCGGCGTTACGCTGGAGGTCGCGCTGGAAGCCGTGATGAGCGACGGGACCGGGCGGCGCTTCGACCGGGGCGGCGATCTGTTCTACGACCAGATTTCCGCCCTGCACAAGGCGGTGCGTGGCAGCAGCCCGGACGCAGCGCTGTACTGGCTGGCCCGGATGCTGGATGGCGGTTGCGATCCGCTCTACATCGCCCGGCGGGTGGTGCGCATGGCCAGCGAGGACATCGGCAACGCCGACCCGCGCGCCCTGCAACTGGCGCTGAACGCCTGGGAGGCGCAAGAGCGGCTGGGCAGCCCCGAGGGCGAACTGGCCATCGCCCAGGCCGTGGTCTATTTGGCGGTGGCGGCCAAGAGCAACGCGGTCTACACCGCCTTTGGCGCCGCCCGCCGCGATGTCGAACGTCACGGCACGCTGGAGGTGCCGCCGCATTTGCGCAATGCGCCCACCGCGCTGGCGCGGGAACTGGGTCATGGCGAGGGTTACCGCTACGCCCATGACGAGCCCAATGCCTATGCGGCGGGGGAGTGCTATTTCCCCGAACCGTTGAAGGATGCCCGCTACTATCAGCCGACGGTGAACGGGCTGGAAGGGCGGATCAGCGAGAAACTGGAACGACTGCGGGAACTGGACCGCCACAGCGAACGGCGGCG
>JAGTSD010000228.1 GCA_018262135.1 Pseudomonadota bacterium
TCTTATACCAATACAGAAATTGCAAACGTTCCCGTTTGCGCACATCCTTCTCCTTTTTTAACTGCTCTTCCAGTTCTTCTTTAGATTCGATAATTTCCAGCTTAAACACACGGCACATGGTTAAGTCCTCACTTTTCGTTAAAACATATAATATATTATTTTAGTAGCATTTGGTATTAACAAGACCGTATCGGCAGCGGTGATGCGGCAACTGGTCGCCTACGACTGGCCGGGCAACGTCCGCGAACTGCGCAACGTAGTCGAGCGGGCCATCATCCTCTCGGGCAACAAGCCCGAAATCCGTCCCGAACACCTCACCTTCAGCTCCGCCGGACCGAACCCGGCCTTGGGAACCTCACTGACCTTCGATCACGATCCCAACCTGGACGAGATCGAACGGCTCTATCTGGAAAAAATGCTGGAAAAGCACTCCGGCCACCGAGCCCATGTCGCCCAAGTGCTTGGGATCAGCGAACGAAACCTCTATCGCCTGCTCCACAAGCACAGCCTGCTCAAGTAAGAAAATATCGCCGCAGGAACTCGTCGAACGAAATATCGTCCGCCGCCTCGATTTCCGCCTGCTCGCGCAGCGACCGTTCCGCCGCCTCGGTGAAAAACCGGACCCGTTCCTCGGCCAGCGGTTCGGACTGGAGCGCATCGCGGCGCTGTTCGGACAACCGCCGGGCGTAACGGAAGAAATTCTCGCCGCTGGCGCGCATCCCGGCCAGAATCCGGGCGGAAGGCGTGCGGTCGGGATCGGCCAGCACTTCCCGCTGCTCGGCCAGCGCCATCGCGTAAGGCCGCGTCTCTTCGCCGATGTCCAGCAACTCGCTAACCGGTTGCAGCCGTTGGAGAATATCTGCCGCCCAACGTCGCAACGGCGTCGCCGGCTCGCGCCGGCGTTGCAGGATCAGGGCGGGATCGCGGCCCGTCAACGCCGCCGCCATCTGGTTATCGTCAATCATTTGCCGTTCCTCGGTGTCCAGCGGCGGCGATTCAGCCAACAGGCAGAACAATAGAAACATTTCCAGGAAGCGCAGTTGGGACGCGGTGACCCCCAACGGCTCCAGCGGATTGATGTCCACCGAGCGCAATTCGACATAACGCACACCGCGCTGCCTGAGCGCCATGATCGGCTTCTCGTTGCCTTGCGGGGGCTGCTTGGGCCGCATTGAGGCGTAATACTCGTTCTCGATTTGCAGGATATTGGCGTTGAGCTGGCGGTATTCGCCGTTCACCTTCACCCCGATCCGTTCGTAGGGCGGCCACAGGGTATTAATAGCCTGGCTCAGGCTGGCGAGGTATTCGGGCAAGGAGTTGTAGCAGACGTTGACGCCGCTCTTTTTCTCGGTGCGGTTGGTATAGCCCACGTTGCTCATCCGCAGCGAGGTGGCGTAAGGCCCGTAGCAGGTATGATCGTCGAATTCAGGCAGGGTCGTCGCTTTGCCATCGAGGAACGACTTGCACACCGCCGGCGACGCCCCGAACAGAACCAGGATCAGCCAGCCGTGGCGTTGCAGGTTGCGAATCAGGCCAAAATAGGACTCGGTGCGGAAATCCTGGAGCGAACGGCGATCGCCTTCCTGTTCCTGAAACGCCGCCCAGAACTCGTCCGGCAACGAGAAATTGAAGTGAATGCCAGCGATCACCTGCATAATCCGCCCGTAGCGCCACGCCAAACCGCGCCGGTAGACGTGCTTCATCATTCCCAGATTGGAACGGCCATATTCGCCAATCGGAATGCTGGACTCACCCGCCAGAATGCAGGGCATGCTCGCCGCCCACATCAATTCGTCGCCGACATGCTGGTAGACGAACTGATGAATCTCACGCAGGAAACGCAGCG
Source organism: Pseudomonadota bacterium (assembly GCA_018262135.1). Taxonomy (GTDB): domain Bacteria; phylum Pseudomonadota; class Gammaproteobacteria; order Competibacterales; family Competibacteraceae; genus Contendibacter. The sequence goes on from JAGTSD010000228.1 coordinate 1,847, forward strand.
CCGCCTTGGGACCGGGCAGCGGCGGGGTGATGAACTCCAGCAGCGCTTCGGAATAATCGGTGGTGATGTAGGGATGGGTCAGCGCCGAACCCAGGGCGGGCGGATGCGGGGTTTGGGCAATGTAGCCGTCCGGCGCCATCCGCAGCGTTTCCTTTTCCAGCCCAAGCAGGCGGCCTTCGAGCAGGGTGCGGGAATCGGCATTGAACAGCCGGGTCAAACGCTGATCGAGCAATGCGTACAAGGCGCTGATCTCTTGGGTTGGGAATGAAGCGGCGGGATTTTGCGCCGATTGCCGATAAAAATCACTTCATGGCGGCCACGACGCCGTTTTTCAGTTCAGAGAGAGGCTTTCATGAACGACGGTTTACTGCCCAGCCGAACGCCCGGCTGCATTCCCCTCCTTCCTGTCCCCGAAAGCGGTTTCGACGCCTGGCTGGAATGGCAGGATGAATCCCTGCGCCGCTGGCTGGCAACGGCCGGTTTCAAAGCGAAACCTGGAAGTTTCAATTTGATACCTGGCCTGGACGGTCAACTCCAAAAGGTGGTCGCGGGGATTGCCAGCGCCGACGACCTCTGGGCCTTGGGTGGTTTGCCAGCGAACCTGCCGGAAGGCGACTATGTTCTCGATGCGGCGTTGGAACCCCGGCAACGGAAACGGCTGACGCTGGGCTGGGCGCTGGGCGCGTACCAGTTCACCCGCTACAAGGCGCCGAAGCGGGCGATGGCGCGGCTGGCGTTCGATCCCGTCTGCGATGCGGGCTACATTCAGCGCCAGGTCGAGGCGGTTACGCTGGCCCGCGACCTGATCAACACTCCCGCCGAGGATATGATGCCGGAACATCTGGCCGAGGCGATGCAGGCGCACGGGCAGGAATTCGGCGCGACCGTGGAACAGATCATCGGCGAAGAACTGCTGGCCCGTAACTTCCCCGTCATTCACGCCGTAGGCCGGGCCAGTGCCCATCCGCCGCGCCTGCTGGATTTGCGCTGGGGGGATCCCGCTCATCCCAGGATCACGCTGATCGGCAAGGGCGTCTGCTTTGACAGCGGCGGGCTGGATTTGAAACCGGCGAACGCCATGCGGCTGATGAAGAAGGACATGGGCGGCGCGGCGACGGCGCTGGGGTTGGCGCGGCTGATCATGAGCAGCGGCCTGCCGGTGCGGCTGCGGGTGCTCGTCGCGGCGGTGGACAATGCGGTGGCCGGCAACGCTTTCCGGCCCGGTGACGTACTCCGTTCGCGCCAGGGACTCACCATCGAGATTCACAACACCGACGCCGAAGGCCGGCTGATTCTCTGCGATGCGCTGGCGGAAGCCGGGAGCGAACAACCGGCGGCGATGCTCGATTTCGCCACCCTGACCGGCGCGGCGCGGGTGGCGCTGGGAACCGAGGTGCCGGCGCTGTTCTGCAACGATGAGACCCTGGCGACGGGTCTGCTGGCAGCGGCGGAGCGGGAGCAGGACCCGTTCTGGCGTTTGCCGCTCCACCAACCTTATCGGGAATTGCTGGACAGCAAGATCGCGGACATCGCCAACGCTTCGGAGTCGTCTTACGCTGGGGCGATCACAGCGGCGCTGTTCCTGAAGGAATTCGTGCCCGCCGGGATGCCGTGGGCACATTTCGACTTGATGGCCTGGAACCTGAAAACCCAACCAGGCCGACCGGAAGGCGGCGAGGCGATGGCGTTGCGGGCGGTGTTTGGTTGGCTGGAGCAGCGTTATGGTGGGGGCGGATAAACCCCTCACCCCCGACCCCTCTCCGAAAGGGAGAGGGGAACGTTGCAGTAATCAGGCGACCGGATGCCGCAGTTGCGGATTCTGGACCGGCGGCTTGACCGAGTAGTCGTAGAACCCTTTATTGGTCTTACGGCCCAGATAGCCGAGCTGCACCAGACGGGTCAGGGTATGCGGCGGAGATACGTGGGGCTGGTGCATGTCCTGATAGATGTTCATTGTCATCGCTTCCACCACGTCCAGCCCAATGTAGTCGGCCAGTTCGAACGGCCCCATCGGATGGCCCGCGCCCGATTTCATCGCATGGTCGATGTCGGCGATGGTGCCGGTGCCCATTTCCAGCAGGCGAATGGCGCTGAGCATGTAGGGCGTCAGCAAGCGGTTGACGATGAAGCCGGTGGTGTCCTGCACGATGACCGGGTCCTTGCCGAGCTTCTTGCAGAGTTCGTTGAGAGCGTTGATCGTGTCATCCG
>JAGTSD010000229.1 GCA_018262135.1 Pseudomonadota bacterium
GTTGGAGAAAATCCAGGCCAGCGGCGTCACCGAATTCCAGACGCTGTACGTCAACGATGTCAACCGTGGCCCCTACCTCTCCAACACCCTGCGCGCCGACCCCACCCGCAGCCAGTGGGATGCCCAGGTCGAAATCTACCGGATGATGCGCCCGGGCGAGCCGCCGACCAAGGACGCCGCCCAGCGCCTGTTGCAAGACCTGTTCTTCTCGGCGGATCGCTACGACCTGTCCGACGTAGGCCGGATGAAATTCGACAGCCGGGTTGGCCACCGCCGGACGCCGCTGCCCGGAGCGCCAGTCAAGGAGCATCCGCCCGGCGTGCTGTCCATGGAAGATATCCTGGCCGTGCTCAAGGTGCTGGTCGACATCCGCAACGGCAACGGCGTGGTGGACGACATCGACCATCTCGGCAACCGCCGCATCCGCTGCGTCGGCGAAATGACTGAAAACGTGTTCCGCATCGGCCTGGTGCGGGTCGAACGCGCGGTCAAGGAACGGCTCAGCCTGGCGGAATCCGAGGGACTGACCCCGCAGGATCTGATCAACGCCAAACCGGTGGCCGCTGCCATCAAGGAATTCTTCGGCTCCTCGCAACTCTCGCAGTTCATGGATCAGAACAACCCGTTGTCCGAGGTGACCCACAAGCGCCGGGTCTCGGCCCTGGGGCCGGGCGGCCTGACCCGCGAGCGCGCCGGCTTCGAGGTGCGCGACGTCCACTCCACCCATTACGGCCGGGTCTGCCCGATCGAGACGCCGGAAGGTCCCAACATCGGCCTGATCAACTCGCTGGCAGTTTATGCTCGCACCAACCGGCACGGATTTCTCGAAACCCCGTACCGCCGGGTCGAGAACAGCCGGGTCGTTGACCAGATCGACTACCTGTCGGCCATCGAGGAAGGCCAATATGTCATTGCCCAGGCCAACACTGCGCTCGATGCCGAGGGCCGGCTGACCGACGAACTGGTATCCGTCCGCCATCAGAATGAATTCACCCTGGCTGCGGCGGACAAGGTGCAGTACATGGACGTGTCGCCCAAGCAGATCGTGTCGGTGGCGGCGGCGCTGATCCCGTTCCTGGAGCACGACGACGCCAACCGCGCGCTGATGGGCTCCAACATGCAGCGCCAGGCGGTGCCGACCCTGCGGGCCGACAAACCGCTGGTCGGCACCGGCATGGAGCGGATCGTAGCGCGCGATTCCGGGGTCTGCGTCATCGCCCGCCGTGGCGGCGTAGTGGATTCGGTGGACGCCGGCCGCATCGTAGTGCGCGTGAACGACGCGGAAACCGAGGCCGGCGAACCGGGCGTGGATATCTACAACCTGACCAAGTACACCCGCTCCAACCAGAATACCTGCATCAACCAGCGTCCCCTGGTGGGCGTCGGCGAGGCGGTGGCGCGCGACGACGTGCTGGCCGACGGGCCGTCCACCGACATGGGCGAGCTGGCGCTGGGGCAGAACCTGCTGGTCGCCTTCATGCCGTGGAACGGCTACAACTTCGAGGATTCGATCCTGATTTCCGAGCGGGTGGTGCAGGAAGACCGCTTCACCACCATCCATATCGAGGAACTTTCCTGTGTCGCCCGCGACACCAAACTCGGCCCCGAGGAAATCACCGCCGATATTCCCAACGTCGGCGAGAGCGCATTGGCGCGCCTGGACGAGGCCGGCATCGTCTACATTGGTGCCGAAGTCAAGGCTGGCGACATTCTGGTCGGCAAGGTCACGCCCAAGGGCGAAACCCAGTTGACCCCCGAGGAAAAACTGCTACGGGCAATCTTCGGCGAGAAGGCCTCCGACGTGAAGGACACCTCGCTGCGCGTACCGTCCGGCATGGATGGCACCATCATTGACGTGCGGGTCTTCACCCGCGACGGGGTGGAGAAGGATTCGCGCGCCCGGCAGATCGAGGAAGCCGAACTGAAACGGGTCCGCAAGGATTTGAACGACCAGTTGCGGATTCTCGAGGACGACCTCTACCAGCGCATGGAGCGGATGCTGGCCGACCATCCGGCCGATGGCGGCCCTAACGGCCTGCGCGGGGGCGAAGGGGTGACCATCGCCTACCTGCACCAGTTGCCGCGCGAACGCTGGTTCGAAATCCGGATGCGGGACGACGACCTCAACGACCAGCTTGAAAAAATCGCCCGGCAGCTCGAACAGCAACGCAAGGACTTCGACAAGAAGTTCGAGGAGCAGAAGCGCAAGCTGATGCAGGGCGATGACCTTGCCCCCGGCGTGCTGAAGATGGTCAAGGTCTATCTGGCGGTCAAGCGCCGGATCCAGCCGGGCGACAAGATGGCGGGCCGCCACGGCAACAAGGGCGTGGTCTCGATGATCGTGCCGCAGGAGGACATGCCCTATCTGGAGAACGGTACCCCGGTGGATATCGTACTGAACCCGCTGGGCGTACCGTCGCGGATGAACGTCGGCCAAGTGCTGGAAACTCATCTGGGCTGGGCGGCCAAGGGGCTCGGCCTCAAGATCGGCCGGTTGCTGGACGCGCAGGCGCGGATCGGGGAACTGCGCGCCTACCTGGATCGCGTCTACAACCAGGTCGGCGAACCGCGCGTGGATCTGGCGCAGTTGAACGACGACGAAATCCGGACGCTGTGCCAAAACCTGCGGGATGGCGTACCGGTGGCGACGCCGGTGTTCGACGGCGCGACCGAAACGGAGTTGCGGGAGATGCTGCGGCTGGCGGATCTGCCGGAAAGCGGCCAGAGCCGCCTGTTCGATGGCCGCACCGGGGAGTCATTCGACCGGCCGGTTACGGTTGGCTACATGTACATGCTCAAGCTGAACCACCTGGTGGACGACAAGATGCATGCCCGCTCCACCGGTCCGTACAGCCTGGTGACGCAACAGCCCCTGGGCGGCAAGGCGCAGTTCGGCGGCCAGCGCTTCGGCGAGATGGAAGTCTGGGCGCTGGAAGCCTACGGTGCTTCCTATACCCTGCAGGAAATGCTGACGGTCAAGTCCGACGACGTGAACGGCCGCACCAAGGTCTACAAGAACATTGTGGATGGCAACCACCGCATGGAAGCCGGCATGCCCGAATCGTTCAACGTGTTGGTCAAGGAAATCCGCTCGCTGGGGATCAACATCGAATTGGAAAATGATGTGGCGCCGCCCAAGCGTAACGAATGACGCCGAGACGCCTGCCACCCCGAGGGGTGGGACAACGCAATTCCGTGGGTGAGAGACGATGAGAGACCTGTTGAACCCGTTCAAGCTGTTCGACGAGATCGAGGATTTCGACGCTATCCGCATCGGGCTGGCCTCGCCAGAGATGATCCGGACCTGGAGCCGCGGCGAGGTAAAAAAACCCGAGACCATCAACTACCGGACTTTCAAGCCGGAGCGGGACGGGCTGTTCTGCGCCAAGATTTTCGGTCCCACCAAGGACTATGAGTGCCTGTGCGGCAAGTACAAGCGGCTCAAGCACCGGGGCGTGGTGTGCGAAAAGTGCGGGGTCGAGGTGACCCTGGCCAAGGTGCGGCGCGAGCGGATGGGTCACATCGAACTGGCTTCGCCGGTGGCGCACATCTGGTTTTTGAAATCGCTGCCGTCACGGATCGGCCTGTTGCTGGACATGACCCTGCGCGACATCGAGCGGGTGCTGTATTTTGAATCCTACGTGGTCATCGACATTGACCCCAGTACGCCGGCTGAAAAAGAACTGCGCCGCGGGCAACTGCTGACCGATGAAGCCTACCTGGATGCAGTCGAACAGTACGGTGACGACTTCGATGCTCGCATGGGCGCCGAAGCGATTTACCAGTTGCTGCACGGGCTGGACCTGAAGCAACTGGTGGTGCAACTGCGGCAGGAAATCCTCGAGTGCGGCTCCGAAACCAAGCTCAAGCGGCTGTCCAAGCGGCTCAAGCTGGTGGAATCGTTCCTCCACTCCGGCAACAAGCCGGAATGGATGGTGCTGACCGTGCTGCCGGTGCTGCCGCCCGATTTGCGGCCGCTGGTGCCGCTGGACGGCGGCCGCTTCGCCACGTCCGATCTCAACGATCTCTACCGGCGGGTGATCAACCGCAA
>JAGTSD010000028.1 GCA_018262135.1 Pseudomonadota bacterium
CTCGTAGAGCGCCTTGCTGACTGGTTCGCTGACGCCCAGATTGAGCATGGCGTTGCTCAGCGCCCGGCCCATCAGAAATTCCATGGACAGGTAGTAGGTTCGACGAACGCCGCTCCCCTCCTCGTAGGCGTAACGGGTATTCTTCCAGCGCTCCCACAGCCGGTCGCGCAGGGTCAGGACCAGCGCCTCGTACATGTAGTAGGCATATTTGGTATGTCGGTCGCGGCCCAGCGTGTGACTGAAATAGTGGCGGAAATCGGCAGCGATGCTCTTGGCATCCATACCCAGGGGCGGCAGTTCCGTCAACCAGGAGGCGGGCGTGCTTCTTTCCAGGAGTTTGATCGTCATGGCGATAGGATCCGTGCAGTGTACTGGGAAAATCGGAAACACCCGGCGCGCCAAACCGGGCCGGATAGCATCGAACAGGCTTTGGTGGTTTCAGCCGCAAACCGTGCGTGGTTATGGGTTGTTCGTTGGTTGCCACAAACCTCATAAAAACATTAGTCGGACTGCCGCCAAATGCAAGCCGCCGGCTAAAACCGGCGGCAAAAGGCAAAGGAGTCCGGCGACAATCAGGCGGTCACAGCGCTATTCCAGGCAATGAGCAGCCTGTTCGCGGGTATAAAAGCAGCCCTGGCGGATAAAGCCGGCGACGACGCTGGCTTTGATCGCCGTGATATGGCCGCTGCGATCGCGCCCCCGAATCAGGTGATCCGGCAAACCGTCCAGCGCGTGAAATGGCGCCGGGCGGCCATCCGCCCAGCACGAGCAGTAAACCGCGCCAGTGTCCCGGTCCAGGAAGCCGGGGGTGAACCCACGACCTCGGTTTTCCGGGCTGACGCCGCCCGTGCCGGCGAACAACTGGTTGTCAGCTTCCAGTATTTGTGGTGTAAGCATCCGCGCCATCACGATGCCCTCCCGATCAGTCGGATGAAGCAACCCTCACACTAATCCCGCAAGGCGAGTGTGGCTGAAATACCACTAATCACAACTTTTGCCCAAAAGAGACAAGCTTTGTTGTAATTAAGTCTAGAAGGTTTGGGCTGGTGAAACAAGCGGCGGTGCAACAATTAATGAACCCCCATAGCCATCTGTATGTCGCCCTGTCCGGGCATGGTTTTGGTCATCTGGCGCAGGTCGCGCCCGTGCTGAACGAATGGCGTCGCCGCTGGCCGCAGGCGCGGCTGACCTTGCAAAGCCTGCTGCCGGAACCGGTGCTGCGTACCCGCATCGCCGGCCAGTTTGCAATCGTGTTTGGCGCGGCCGATTTTGGCATGTTGATGGTCGATGCCCTGGAGGCCAAGGTGGGAGAGAGTCTGGCGGCGTATCGGACCTTCCACGCCGAATGGGAGGCGCGGCTGGCCTGGCAGGAGAACCTGTTGCGGGAGGCGGCGCCAGACCTGGTGCTGGCCGATATTCCCTACCTGGCGCTGGCGGCGGCGGCCCGGCTGGACATTCCGGCGCTGGCGCTCTGTTCGCTGAACTGGGCGGACATTCTGGCCGGCTATTGCCCGGACGAACCCGATCTGCAAGGACTACGCGCGCCGATGCTGGCGGCTTACCAGAGCGCCGTCGCCTTCCTGCAACCGGCGCCGTCCATGCCCATGCCGGAGTTGCAGAATACCCGCCCCATCGGCCCCATCGCCGCCCTGGGTCGGGACCGGCGTTCGGAGATCAATCGCCAGCTCGGGTTGCGCGGGGACGAAACGCTGGTGTTGATGGGACTGGGTGGCGTGGCCATGCGCCCGCCACTGGAACTCTGGCCGGAATTGCCAGGGGTGCGCTGGCTGACGCCGCCGGACTGGATCGTGACGCGGCCTGACATGGTGAACTGGGCGGAGCTGGGCGACTGTGCGATGCTGGACCTGATTCGCTCCAGCGACGTGCTGTTCGCCAAGCCCGGCTATGGCGCCTTCGCCGAGGCGGCCTGCAACGGGACGCGGGTGCTGTACGTCGAGCGCGACGACTGGCCGGAAGAGCCTTGGCTGAGCCATTGGCTGGCGGAGCACGGCAACGGGGTCAAAATCAGCCGCCGGCAACTGGCGACCGGCGAGCTGGCCGAACCGCTGCGGGCGCTGCTGGACCAGCCGGCCCGGCCGCCGCTGCCGCCGACCGGCGTAGTCGAGGCTGCGGACTGGCTGGAACGGCTGCTGCGTTAATTCAACGCCTGCTGATAGGCGTCGCGGATCGCCCGCATGCTGACCGCCGCGCCCGCACTCAGCCTGTAGTCCACGAACCGGGTGACGTTGGTGTCAGTGGGGTTGATTTCGACGGTGGGGATGCCCATCTGGCTGGCCTGCACCACTGGCCCGGCGATGTAGGGGAACACGCTGGTGGTGCCGATGCTGAACACCAGGTCGAAGCCCTCATCCAGCTCCTGGTACAGATGCTGGATGGCGTGGGACGGCAGCACCTCGCCGAACAGCACTACCCGCGGTCGCACCAGGGCATGGCAACGCGGGCAGAATGGCGGCAGGTCCAGTTCGCTATAATCCACCACCGTGGTCGCGTAGTCGCAGCGGGTACAGTACAGATCGTGGATGTCGCCGTGAATCTCGATCAGATTGCGGCTGCCAGCGTCGCGGTGAAAACCGTCAATGTTCTGGGTCAGCACACAGACTTCGAAGCGATCCTGCAACTCGGCGATGATGGCATGGGCATCGTTGAAGCGCGCACCCCGGCAGGAGTTTTCGATCTGATGCAGATACTTCCACGTAATCGCTGGATTGGCTTCCATCATCGATCCCGACAGAGCGGTTTCAATGGAGAAGTTGTCCTCGGTGGCCTGGTTGTTGTATAGCCCGCCAATGCCGCGATAGGTCGGCAGGCCGGAATCGGCGGAAATGCCGGCGCCGGTGATAAACAGCAGCCGGCGGGCGCGCCGCAGTTCTTCGATGATGCGGGCGATGATGGTGGAATCAGGGGCGGTCATATGGCGCGGCCTCGCGATAATGCAGGAGTGGGATGCGGGATCAGGCGGCCAACAGTTGGAACAGCGCCTCGAATTCCCGGCTCAGCTTGTGCTTGGGATCGAGGTAAATCATCGGCAGTGCCTGAGCGTGCGATTCGCGGATCTTGATCGAGGCCGACAGAAACGCCTCCAGCACCGGCAAACCCTCGGCGCGCAATTCCTCCACCAGGCGCGCCGGCAGATTGGCGCGGGCCTGATAGTGGTTGACCACGATGCCTTCCACCCGCAGCACGCGATTGTGGTCGGCCTGGATTTCGCGCACGCTGTCCATCAAAGTATACAGGGCGCGGCGGGAAAAATCGTCGCAATCAAACGGGATCAGGCAGGTATCGGCAGCGATCAGCGCCGAACGGGTATAAAAATTCAACGCAGGCGGCGTATCGATGAAAATCTCGTCGAACTCCTTGAACGTCTCCAGCGCCTCGCGCAGCTTGTACATCTTGTAGCGTGACTCCAGCTTGATCTGCAGGTCTTCAAGCCGGGGATCGGACGGCATAACGTTCAGGTTGGGAAAGCGGGTCTCGACGACGTAGGCGGCCGGTTTGTCGGCGAACAGCTTGTAGGCCAGGATGTCATCGAAAAAATGGGCGAGAGTCTTCTTTTGCTCCTCGAGGGCGGCGCCCAGCAGGTAGCGGGAGGCATTGGCCTGGGGGTCCAGATCCACGAGCAGGGTTCGCCGGCCACGCGCGGCGCTGATCGCGGCCAGATTACATGCGATGGTGGATTTGCCCACCCCTCCTTTCTGATTAAACACGACTCGGCGCATGGTGGTTTCCACGGGTTTTGTTGGGACTTCAACCCAGTGTAGTCACGCCATGCGCCGGCGTCGAGATGGGATTCCACGAATTGCGCCTCTCCCCCGAGTCGGGGGAGAGGGTTCGGATGCGGACGAATCAGCTTTCAATCGCAATCCTGCGGGGCTGAGCCGCTTCGCGCTTGGGCACGGTCACCTCCAGGACACCATCCTTGCACTTGGCGGTCACCTTTTCGGCATCAGCCACATCCGGCAGCGAGAATCGGCGCAGGAAGGTGCCGCGTACCCGCTCGACCCGCCGATACTGCTGGGTTTCCTCCTTCTTCTCGCTCGCCCGCTGGCCCTTCAGGGTCAGCACGCCATTCTCCAGCGTGACCTCGATATCCTTGATATCTACGCCCGGCAAGTCCGCGTGAATGACAAACTGAGCCGGCTCCTCCTTGATATCCACCGCAGGCATCCAGTCCGCCAGCATGTTGCCGGTTTCCTCGTCGCCAAACCGGCTGGTTTCAAACAGGCGGTTGACTTCCCGCTGTAATTGATTCAGCAGATTCAAGGGTTCATAACGCATCAGAGCCATGATTAAGCCTCCTCGAATTTCCGGTTACGGCGTTCCAGCGAACGCCTTTCCAAGCTGGTTTCTAAATGCGGGCAACCCGGTCAATTTCAAGGGCGGCGACCGGTCTTTTTTTAGGCTAAGCTATTCATCATCCTAGTCTTCCCTTGCCGTTCTGGAACCCGTGATGGCTGCTGCCCCTCTCTTTATCTGCCACGCCTGGCCCGATGCTGCCTTTGCTCAGGATCTGGCGGTGGCGCTGGAAACCTGTCGTCTGAGCGTCTGGCGTGATACCCGAAACCTGCGCGGTGGCGACCGGCTGGCTTTGGAAGTCCGGTGGGCGATCGAACAGGCCCGCCAGGTCATCGTGGTGCTCGGCCTCAATACCGGCGAGGCCGCCTGGATGCGCCGGGAAATCGAACTCGCTCAGGAAATGGAGCGACGCCAGGCCAACACCTACCGGGTCATTCCGCTGCTGTTGCCGGGTCTGGATCACGCCACGCTCGGCGCCTGGTTCACTCCGACCCCTCGAACCCCGCCGATTCAACTGACGGCTGACGGTCTAGCCGCGTCGCTGGCGGAGCTGCTGGCTGCCCTGGGCGAATCACGGCCCGGCGATCCCCCCTCCGAACGCAGTCCACCGCCGCTGGCTGAACTGGAACTGACCCTCGACCGCGCCGATACGCCTTCCGCCAGCCCCTGGCGACTCACCGCCCGGCTGAATCGCCGTCCCGAACCAACCACGGCCCCCAGCACCCGCCTGGCGTTGGGTTCGCTGCCCCGCCGCATCGATCCAGACATCCTGCACTGGTATCTGCACAGCTATCGCCGCTGGCCGACCAACCCGGTCCGGCAATTTGCCCAACGCGTCGATGCGCTGTTCGAGTCCTGGGGTCAGGCCCTGTATCAGGCTACGCTCGCCTCCCCTGGGATGGCGGCTCTGACCGCCGAATGGCGCAAAGCGCCGGAGCCCTGCCAGCGCCAGCTGATGCTGCGAACCGCCGACGAGCCTGACGCCGCCGCCCTGCTCGACCTGCCCTGGGAATTCCTGAGCGACGCTGCCGGCTTTCTGTTCCAAGGCAGGCAACCGGTCCAGTTCCAGCGTCGGCTCACCGGCGGGGGTGAAGCTTTCCTGCCCGCGCCACCACCTCTGCGGATACTGACCCTCAGCCCGCGCCCCGATACCGAACCTACCGGCCATCCCGACTACCGACGTAGCGTACAGCCGTTGCTGGAGGCGTTGGATGGGCTCGGCGCCCTGATGGAAATCCAGGTGTTAAACCCCCCTACCCTGGCGGCGCTGGAACGGCAGTTGAACGACGCCTGGTCCGCCGGGCGACCCTTTACCGCCGTGCATCTGGAGGGCTACTTTCGCCACGATCCCGGGCAGGGCGGCCCTCTGTTCGGGTTCGAGGCCAGTTACGACCTGCACGCGCCGCTCTGCCGCGATGCCCAGTTTGTACCCGTGGCGACGCTGGCGACCCTGCTGGCCAGCTATCGTATCCGTCTGGTCGTGCTGGCTCGGCCGGATGAAACGACCGGCTCTGTCCAACCTGTTCAATTGGCGTCTGTCCTGCTGGCGGCGGGAATCGCAGCAGTGATCGCCGTGCATCCGGATACGCCAGCGGAAACCCTGCGCCGGTTCTGGGCTGCCTTCCACGAAGAGTTGCTGCGGGGCGCCCGCATCAGCCAGGCGCTGTTCGTTGGCCAGCGCCGCCTGGCTGGCGACAGTTATCGCGGTCACGGCCTTGGCGGCGGCGACGTTTACCTGTGGGACTGGCCCGCCTTCACCCTGTATCTGGGCCAGCACGATCCCCGCTTGGCGCTGCGTCCACCGCTGGAACTCTGGCGCCGGCTGGCCAGCCGCCCGCCGCACCCCGCGTCCCTTGGAGCGCTACCCGCCCTGCCGCCAACCGGCTGTCTGGGGCGCGGGCGCGATCTGCTGATCGTAGAACGGTTGCTGGAAAATCGGCCTGCCGTGTTCGTCAAGGGTCCCGGCGGCAGCGGTAAAACCACGCTTGCGGTGGACCTGGCCGGCTGGCTGACGCGCGTCGGCCGCTATCGCCACGTCGCCTATGCGCGCGCCGACGATGCCAGCGAGCCCCGCGCGCTGCTGGAAACTCTGGGCCGGCAACTGCTACCCGCGGGCGACCACTGGAACGTCGGCCAATACCCCACGCTGTGGCAGGCGCTGGAGACGCTCCGCCAAACGCTGCGGCCGCATCCAACCCTGATCGTGCTCGACCAGATCGAACGCTGGCCCACCGAACACGATGAGGCCTTCGACCAGTTCTGGAAGGATCTGCTGAATGAATGGCCAGGGCTGTGCCTGCTGGCGCTCGGTCGGACCGGGCCACCGTCCTTTGCCCAACCCTGGATCGAAACCAGGCTGGCGCCGCTGGATGAAAGCGACGCGATCACCCTGCTCGGCCAGACCCTGATCGCGGCTGGGGAAGCACCTCCTTTCGCCGACAGTGGCACCAGCTTTCAGCAGTTGCGCGAACTCGTAGCCTTGGCCGGCGGTCATCCCGGCGCCCTGCTCCGTCTGGCGCGCGAAACCGGCACCCAAGGCGTGAGCGCCACCCTGGCGCTGGTGCGCCCGCTCCAGGCCGAACTCTTGCGTCGCCACAACGACGATCCACAGTGGCCGCTCTACCTGGCGCTGGCGCTGGATTTGCGCCGGCTGTCGGCGAGCGACCAAGATTTACTGGCCGTCCTGGCTTTCTTCAAGGATGGCGTCCATCGCATCGCGCTGGGCCATATCCTCAAACTGGACACGCTCGCCACCCAGTCGTTCTGCACGCGACTCACCGCTCTGGGGCTGGCCGAGGATCGGGGTCATGGCCACCTGCGCTTTGACCCGGCACTGGCGCGCTACCTGTCCGGCCAAATGGACCCGAACGCGCAGACGGTCTGGCGGGAACGCTGGCGAACCGGCATGGAACAATTTCTGGCAGAACTTTACCAGCAGCATTTCAAGGATAGCAGCCGCGCCAAGCGCCTGCTGCGGCTGGAACTGCCCAACCTGCTCGCCCTGCTGCGCGACAATCAGCAGAGCGCCCCTACAGAACGGACGGCGCGGATTGCCAGCCAGTTGGAACAACTGCTGGCCAGTCTCGGAATCGCCCCCGCGCTGGCCGAAGCCGCCGCCGCCCGCGAGCGGGCCAGCCAGGCCCTGCTCGGTTGGAGCCAGGCGCGTTTCGAAACCGAACGGCTGCGAATCGAGCGCCTCCGCGACGATGGGGCGCTGGAGGATGCCTTGCTGGCAGCCCGGCAACTCCTGCGCCAGTGTCAGGAAGCGGGGGCCGATGTCTACCCCGGCGCCGCCTATGATCGGGCACGCGCCCATTTCCAGTTGGGCAAGCTGTTAAAAATGGCCAGCGCCGCGGAGCCGGCGGCCCGGGAACTCAGCGAGGCCCGCCAACAGTTCCAGGTGCTGGCCGACGCCGGCAACGCCAGCGCCGCCCGCATGGCTGCAGTGGCCGGCGCTGAAGCTGGCGATTGTCTCAGCTATCTGCGGCGGCTACAGGACGCGGCGGCCGCCTACGAGACTGCCCTCGCTCACGCCGCCCCAAACGCCATTAACCCCACAGTCGCCGCCAATCAGTTGCAACTGGGGCTGGTGCGCCAGCGGCTGGGTCAGTATGTCGAAGCCGCCACCCTGTACGACGCTGCGCGGCGTACCTTTGAAACCCTGGGCGAACCAGAAGGAGCGGCCCACGCCTGGCAGCAGCTCGGCCTGGCCCGCAAGCTGATCGGCGAAATGGAATCGGCGCTCGAGGCCTGCCAGAAGGCGCTGTACCTGTACGAACAGCAGCGCAACCGCGCCGGAGTGGCCGAGGTGCTGGGCGAACTCGGCCACCTGCACCAGGTCCTCAACCAGCTTGAGGAGGCGGTGCTGGCCTACCGGCGCATGGCGGATCTGTACGCCGAACTGGGCGATGGAGGCGGCGAGGAAGCCGGTCGCAACAAGCTGGCCAACGTGCTGATTCAGTTACGGCGGCACGACGAAGCCCGCCAGGAACTGTATCGGGCCAGCGAGTGCAACCTGCCCGAAAGTGCGACTGCCCGCAACTGGGCGATCCGCCGCGGCCTGCGCGATGTCAGCCAGACGGTTCAAAACCCCAGCGTGGCCGACGAAGCCCGCCAGCAAGCCATTCAGAAATACCTGGCCTATCGGCGGGCTGGCGGTGAAAACCCCAATCCCGGTTCCCGACTGTGCGCGCAGATCGGGCAGGCTATCCGCGCTGGCGATACCGCGCCGCTGGCCGCCAAGCTGGCGCAAATCATGGCCAGCCCCAACGTGCCAGCCGCCGGCAAGCTGCTGATTGCCAAACTGCAAGCCATCCTGGCCGGGTCGCGCGACCCGGCGCTGACTGCCGATCCCAATCTGCACTACCAGTATGCCGGCGATCTCCAGTTGCTGCTGGAGGACCTCGCCGAGCCCTGAAACCTTTCAAGACGCCGGCGCGGCGGCGCGCGCCCGCAACCGTTCCAGGCCGCGTTCGAACGCGCGGCTGATTCGGGTGGAGTTGCGGATGCGCTCCAGCTTCGGCCAGATAGCTCGTTCGCCGGTGCGGACGAATTCGGCGATCCTTTCCGGGGTGGGGTTGGAGAAAATATCCCACAGGGTGCCCAGCCAGGTCGGCGGAAAGATGGTGATGTCGCCACTGTAGTTCTGACTGGCCACCGAATAGGCCTTATCCAGCAGCAATCCCAGGGCGTGGGAATCGAAGTTCCGCCGGCCCACGTCGAGAATGTGCTTGACGTAGATATGGAAAGTCGAACTGGCGATCTCCCGGGTGAACGACAGCAGACCCTTCTCGCGCGGCTTGGGCTCGGACAGGAAGGGCACGATGTGCGGGTTGGTCTGGCTGACAATGTAGTGATTCACATTGTGCATTCGCGCCACCCGTAGCATCGGCAAATCGCTGTTGAGGCTCCCATCCACCCATTTGTCCTTGGGCATGTAGGGAATGATGGCACTGTTGAAATCCTTGGCTTCCAGCATCACCGCCGGAAAAACGCCGGGAATGGCGCTGGACGCTAGCGCGGCGCGCCGAATCATCACGTTCGGCGCGCTCAGATAATTGAGCAGCCGCGAATGCTGATGCGCCTGGATCGGCGATACGGGAATATTGATGATCCGGCCCGTGCGATCGAAAGCCTCCTCGAAGGTCAGCGCGGCGACGTTCTGCTCGATGCAGCGTTCCAACTGGCCGCCGTCCATTAGCGTGCTGCCCTTGAGCAGGCTTTTGAATCCGAGGCTGCGCCAAGCCTCGGCCGTGAATCCAGCCGGGTCGAACACCCGCGCCAGTTCGGCGTCGGTATGAGTGCCGATGGTTGCAGCGGCGATGGAGCCGGCGCTGGACCCGGAAATAACCCGTGGCAACAGCCCTTCCATCCACAACGCCTTGATCACCCCCGAATGAAACAACCCCAGGGTGGCCCCGCCGCTGAGCATCAGCGCCGAGCGCCCGAAACTCTGGCCGGTGCGCTCGAAAAAGCGCAGCTTGGCGGCCAAGGTAAAGTCGGGGAAATCGCCATCACACAGTTCGTCGAGGATGGTGGCGACCTCATCCAGATACTCGGTCAGCAAGCGCTTGGTGCCGAACAGGCAGTGCGAATAAAGCAAAGGGTTGGCGATGTTGCCAAGATTGCCGTGCAAGCCTTCGTGCAGCGCAAATACCAGCCGGGGAATATCGCCATGCTGGCGCAGCGCGCGCAGTTCGTCCAGCCGCGCCCGGATCAGTTGGTAGTCGTAATCCGGCGATTCTTCCTGCTCCCGCCAGTCGGCGCCACCGGACAGACGGTCGTGTTCCTGGGCCGCTTCGCGCCAGGTCGCGTAGTCGGTTGCATGCGCCATGGCTTCCTCACAGCGCCGTAGGGCTTTTCTATCCATATTCAGATTCGCTGTCGCCACGATTTTGGAATGAAGATCACCGATCCGCACCATGAGGCGGATCGATCCCATTGTCAGACCGGATTTTCACATAGCAAAAAACCGTGCTAAATGGCATGTAAAAACCGGCTTACTTTGGCATCATTATCAATTTCGGGCCTGAATCGAGAGCGCTGCTCCATGACCTCCCTGACTCCTGTCGGCTTCGTGTTCCGCCATCCACTGGCTTTCACGGGCCGCGTGCTGCGTCATTTTCACGCCAACCGGGGCGTGCTGCTGGCCGGAGCCGTCGCCTATTACGCCCTGCTCTCGCTGGTGCCGCTGTTGATTCTGTTGCTGGTGGCGCTCTCGCATGTGGCGGACAAAGTGGAACTGCTGACGTTGCTGCACCATTACCTGGAGCAACTGGTGCCGGGCGAGGCCGAACTGGTTATGGCGCAAGTCGCACAATTTCTCGACCATCGGCAAACGCTAAGCTGGATGATGATGTTCTCGACCATCGGCAAACGCTAAGCTGGATGATGATGTTAACCCTGCTGTTTTTCAGTTCGCTGGCCTTCGCCATCCTGGAAAACGCCATGACGATCATCTTCGCCCACCGGCACGCGGTTCATAACCGGCACGCCCTGATTTCACTGCTGCTGCCCTATCTGTACATGCTGCTGCTGGGTTTCGGTCTGCTGGCGGTGACTTTGCTGATCGGGGTGCCACAAACGCTGATGGCGGGCAATATCCATCTGTTCGGCTGGGAATGGTCGCCGGGCAATCTGAAGATCACCCTGCTTTACCTGCTCGGCCTGCTGAGTCAGATTGGGGTCCTGACCCTGTTCTATATGCTGATGCCCGTGGGCCGATTGCCATTTCGCGATGCCCTGGTGGGCGGTATCGTCGCCGCCCTGTTATGGGAAGGAGTACGCTATGGGCTATTGTGGTATTTCACCAATCTATCGCTGGTCAACGTGGTTTACGGGTCGCTGACGGGGGTGATCATCGCGCTCCTGAGCCTGGAGGCGGCGAGCCTCATTATTCTGCTCGGCGCGCAGGTCATCGCCGAATATGAACTGTTGTCCCCGGAATTTGGCGGTGATGGCGGCGCATAGAGATTCTGGTGCAGTTTTTGAGCCGCAAAACAAAAAGCCCACTGCAAAGTGGGCTTTTTGAGATAGGGTGCCTGGCGATGACCTACTTTAGCACGAGTAATGCTCGCACGATCATCGGCGCGGCGCGGTTTCACGGTCGAGTTCGGGATGGGGTCGGGTGGTTCCCG
>JAGTSD010000230.1 GCA_018262135.1 Pseudomonadota bacterium
CGCGATGCCGCACGCCCAGTTGCGCGGTCAACGCCCTGGCCTCGGCAATTTCATGGGTAGCCATGTATCGCGTGACGACGGTCAGCGCCAGCACCCGGTCGCCCAGCGCCCGCCGGGCCGACGCCAGCAACAGGCTGCTGTCGAGGCCGCCGGAACAGGCTACCGCGACCGAGCCCAGCCCACGCAACACTTCCAGCAGGCGGTGAAAGCCGACTTCGGCCAGCGTGGCGACATCGGTCATGGGGACGAACGGACCAGTTCCGGCGCCAGTTCCTGGCTCGACAGCGCCTCCCGCACCGCCGCGTAGATCGCATGAATCGGCACGCGCTGTTCCAGCGCCAGCCGCTTGCAATCTTCGTATTCCGGTTTGCCGCGCAAGGGCCGGCCCTGGTGGCGGGCAAGCTTGACCGTCACCTCGCCGTACCGAGTCGTCACTTGCAGGGTTTCCCGCGCCAGGGCGGTGCGGGTCACCGGATACTGGCGCACGCCCAGGGTGGTGGTTTCAGTCAGCAGCAGTTCGGTCAGGGTCGGTCCCAGAGCTGGTGCGCACAACACACTCAGTACGGTGGCCGGCCGATTCTTCTTCATCAGCGTCGCGGTCAGCCAGGCGTCGTTCGCTCCTGCTGCGAACAGTCGCTCCAGCACGTGGTCGTAGCACTCCGGGTTCATGTCGTCTATGTTGCATTCCAGGACGCACAATTCCCGCCACTCGTCACTGTTCGCCCGTTGCTCGCCCAAGCAAACCCGCAACACATTGGGAATGGGACCGTCGCGATGGCCGATGCCATAGCCAACCCGGTTGACGATGAGTTCGGGCTGGGTCACATATTCATCCACGAAGGTCGCCAGCAGCGCGGCACCGGTCGGTGTGGTTGCCTCGAAGGGGACCGCGCCCAGCTTGACCGGAACGCTCTTGAGCAGCTCCAGAGTCGCCGGGGCCGGAGCTGGCAACACCCCATGGGCGCAATGCACCATGCCGCCGCCCAGTTCCACCGGCGAACACAGCACCCGTTCCACGTTCAGCCGGTCCAGGGCGATGACCCCGCCGACGATGTCTACGATGGCGTCCAGTGCGCCCACTTCGTGAAAGTGAATGCGATCCGGCGACGTATCGTGAATATGCGCCTCGGCCTCGGCCAGCCGGCGAAACACCGCGATGGCCCGGCCACGCACCGACTCCCGCAGCGAACTGGCGCCGATGATCGCCTCGATCTGCCGCAGATCGCGGTGCGTGGACTGTTTTGGGTCGGTCACCACCCGAATCTGAGTGCCGAACACGCCCTTGCGGCTGGCCCGCGTGGCCTGTACGCCATAACCCTCCACGCCGAGTCCGGTCAGTTCGCGGACCAGTTCATCGTAATCCACACCCAGATCGAGCAGTGCCGCCAGGTGCATGTCGCCGCTGATGCCAGCGAAGCAGTCGTAGTACAGGACGCTCATAACCGCCGCGCGCTCGTGGCTAACCGATGCCGGTCAAAATGGAAATCCACCTTGCGTCTCCTGTTTGAGGGGTTTGGAAACAGGCCGCTCGGCCTGCTGCTGGACTGGATGGCCATCCACGTATATTGCCCGGTGCGGCCAGGTTGGACAGGCATTCTCGCAAGCGCCGCAACCGACGCACAGGTTTTCCCGCACTTCCGGGATGGTCAGACCATCCTGGTAGGGCACCATGTGGACCGCCTTGGTAGGACAGTATTCGTCGCAGGCTCCGCAGGCGGTGCGATCGGTATACACGATGCAGTTATCGCGGACGAAGTGGGCCACGCCGATCTGGACGGTCTGCTTGGCGGCCAGATCCAGCGGCCGGATCGCCCCGGTCGGACAAACCTGCCCGCAAAGATTGCATTCGTAGCTGCAATAACCGCTGATATAGTCCATGTGGGGTTGCAGCAGACCGGACAGGCCGTAATCCAGCAGCGCCGGTTGCAGAACGCCGTAGGGGCAGGCGCTCACGCACAGATGGCAGGCCGTGCAAAGGTCGTTGAACCGGACCAAGTCGCCGGCGCCGGGCGGAGCCGTCGGACAGGTTTTGCGATTGGCCAGCACCGTTGGCACGCGATTGCGCGGCTTGGCTTGGACGGGCTTCAACTCAGGCAGCGCCGCCCACCCAACCAGCGCCGTCGCCGCACCCCGCAGCAAGGCCCGCCGCGATACTCCTCTCTCCCCTTGTGGGAGAGGGGTTGGGGGAGAGGGGTCAAGCCGCGCCGGAGCCGACCGCGCATAGCCGATGCCATGCGCCTCGCAGACGGTGATGCAGTTGAAGCAGGCTACGCAGCGGCTGAAATCAATATCCTTGGTTTTCAGCCGGATGCAGCCGGCCTTGCAGTGAGTCGAACATTGGACGCAGACGATGCAGGCGTCCTTGGGAATTCGAATCTTGAAGATCGCAAAACGCGAGATCAGCCCCAACAGAGTGCCCACCGGACAAAGTGTGTTACAGAACATCCGGCCATGCCAGGCACTTGCCCAGACCAGTCCGGCCAGGAATAGCGCCGGAAACGCCAGCGTTGCCAGCGGCGGCGCTTTCCAATGCAAGGGAAACGGTCCGTAGAGTCCCAGGGCTTCGAGCAGCGAACCCACGCTGTTGTGGGCCAGAACATAGAGCGGTCGCAGTAGATCGCTGGCGATGCGGCCAAAGTTGCTGAACGGGTCCAGCAGGGTCAGCGCCAGCGTGCTGCCGCTCAGGAACAGGCCAATCGTTAGCGCCAGCACCGTGTAGCGCAGCATCGTGTATGGTTTTTGGGGTTTGAACTTGACCTTGCGCGGCTTGCGCAGCTTGTCGGCGATGCGAATGATGATGTCCTGCACGGTTCCCAGCGGGCAGATCATCGAGCAGTACACTCGGCCGAACAGCAGGGTCACCGCCAGCACCAGCAAAAAGCCGGTGGCGGCCAAGGCAAACGTCTGGCTGAAGTGCAGCAGCGACGGCACGAATTGCGGGTAGCGCACGGCTTCGGCGAGCGGCGCGCCGATCCGCTCGAAGTCCACGAACAGCAACGTGGTCAGCGCCAGGAACGCCAGCGAGACCACGACCCGGATTTTTTTCAGCCACATCTGATTCATGGCCGCCTGCTTTCAATTCGGCCAAAGCCCGGTCAAGACAAACCACCGGTTCCCAGCGGCGTCTCCAGCAATCCCGTCCCTTCATACAGTTCCGCCAATCGAACCGTCAGACCGGTGCAGGACAGAGTCAATTCCGCGTCCGGATCGCTGAATTCCACCCACCGCCAGTCGCCACCTTCCCGCCAATGCAGGGTGGCGCCGATCCGATCCTGCTCCAGCAGCAGATAGCCTTGCAGGCTGTCCAGGCGGGCATAGGCGAAGAGCTTTTCCCGTTGATCAGTCCGAGCCGTCCCGCCGGACAGCACTTCGACGATCAGACAGGGCCGGGTACGATAGTACGGGTCACGATCATTGGGGTCGCAGCAAACCATCAGGTCGGGGTAATAGAAAATCTCTACCCCCAATTCCTTGAGGTGCAACTTGACATCGGCAAAAAAGACTTGACAAGGCGAGCCGCGTAGGTGGGTCAGCAAGCGGGCGAATAAATTCCCGGCAATCTGGTTGTGCCGGGTGCTAGCGCCGGCCATGGCGTACATTTCGCCATTGATATACTCATGCTTGATTTCGCTGTGCTCCTCAAACGCGAGATAGTCTTCGACGGACAACCAGCGGGGTTGGAGTTGCGCGGACATCGGGTTGCGCTCCTTTGAGGATTAAAGTGCGATCCGCCGAATCGCCAGATTCTCCAGATCCTTGCGGCCCACGCCCATCTCGTGGGCGATGCCGATATAGCTCACCGCCTGTGGCTCCAGGCCGAACAGCCGGGCTGCCGCTGCGTCCGCCGTCACCAGATCGGTCGAGAGTAACAGCGACCGCAGGTTGGCGACGTCCGCCGCCGATACCCCGCGTGGCCCGTGGCGCATGAGCACGTTGTAGGCGTCCACCACATTCAGATCGGGCTTGCGATAAGTGGCGAAGTCGGCGATGCACTGATGCAGGTTGTTGGCGTGCCACTCGCCGCGATCCCAGACTATCCCCATCAGGTT
>JAGTSD010000231.1 GCA_018262135.1 Pseudomonadota bacterium
GCCGCCAGGGTGAACAGGAACACGTATTCCACGGCGGCGATCACCCGGTCCATGATCTCGCGGACCTTGCCCATCAGCGCCTCCACGTCCAGCACCGTCACCGACGGATACTGCCGCACCAGTTCCGCCAGCAGGGCCTTTTGCCCGGCGGGCAGATGGAAACTGGTGATCCAGGTGGCCGGATAGCTGTCCAGTATGCCGGACGGGAACACGACGAAGAAGTTGGCCCGGAACGAATCCCACTCGACGCTGCGCAGGCTGGTCACTTTGGCTTCCAGCATCTGCCCGGCGATCTGGAAGCGCAGGGTGTCGTTCAGTGCGATGCCCAGATCCTTCGCCAGCCCGACCTCGACTGAAGCGATACCCTGACCGCGCTCTCCAGCGTTCCACCAGCGGCCGGCCAGGATGCGGTTGTCCTCCTGCAAGCGGTCAGCCCAGGACAGATTGAATTCCCGCTCCACCAGGCGCTTGGCGCGCGGGTTGTCGTAATCGTCCGGCCCCACCGCCCGGCCGTTGATCGCCGTCAGCCGTCCCCGCACCATCGGGAACAGTTCGGCGCCGTTCAGATCGCGCTCGCTGAGGAAAGCCCTCAGGCCATCCACCTCGCCCGGCTGGATGTTAATCAGGAAATGGTTGGGCGCGTCAGCCGGCAAACTCGCCCGCCAACTGGTCAGCAGATCGGTGCGCACCAGGGTCAGCATCAGCAGCGCCATCAACCCCAGGCCCAACGCCACCACCTGCACCGCGCTGCCGGGGCCGCGCCGGGCGATGTTGGCCAGCCCGAAGCGCCAGGCCACGCCCACCCGGCCGCGCAGCAGGTTCAGCGACTTCACCAGCCCCCAGGCCGCCAGCGCCAGGACGATGATCGTTCCCGCCACGCCAGCGCAAACGTACAGCGCCAGCCGCCATTCGCCGGCCTGCCAGACCAGCAGCGCCAGGGTCGCCAGCACGGCGGGACCGTACAGCGCCAGCAGGCGAGGGTTGACCGGACCAAGATCACGGCGCAGCACCCGCAGCGGCGGCACTTCCCGCAGCCGCAGCAGCGGCGGCAGCCCGAAACCGAGCAGGGTGACGAAACCGGTCGCCAGCGCCGGCAGCAGCGGTCGCCAGGACGGCGGCGGCAGTTCGGTGGAACTGACCAGCGACCCGAGCAGGCCGCTCAACCCGTACTGGGCGAGGTAGCCGACCAGCAGGCCCGCTGCGCCGGCCAGCGCCGCCAGCATCAACAGTTCCAGCACGAACAGCCGGATCACCAGCGTTTGGGTGGCCCCGACGCAGCGCAGGACAGCGACGCTGTCCCAGTGGCGGGCGGCGAAGCGGCGGGCGGCGATGGCTACGCCGACTCCGGCCAGGATCACGCTGACCAGCGCCGCCAGATTCAGAAAGCGTTGCGCCCGTTCCAGCGCCAGCCGCAGTTCGGCGCGGGCATCGCGCACGCCTTGCAGCTTCTCGCCGGTTTGCAACCGGGGTTGCGCCCAGGTCTTGAACTCCGCCAGCGCCGCCGGCTCGCCGGCCAGCAACAGCCGGTATTCGACCCGGCTGCCCGGCTGCACCAGTTGGGTCGAGGGCACGTCGGCCAGATTCATCAGTAGCCGGGGGGCGATGCTGAACAGGTCGCCGGCCCGGTCCGGTTCGTAGGCCAGCACTTGGCTGACGCGGAAACCGCGAACGCCGAGATCCAGAGCACCGCCGACATGCAGGTTCAGGGTTTGCGACAGCCGCTCGTCCAACCAGACCTGGCCGGGTTCCGGGATCGTCGTAGCCAAACGGGGCGGGGCGAACGGCGCATCGCTGATTTGCAGCGTCCCGCGCAACGGATAGCCGGGACCCACAGCCTTCACTTCAGTCAGTTGGGTGGTTTCGCCGGCCAGCACCACGCTGCGGAATCCCAGAGTTTCCGCCGTTTGCAAACCCCGCTGCCGCGCTTCTTCGGCCAGCGCCGGCTGGAGCGGATTGGGCGCGGCCACCACCAGATCGGCGCCCAGCAGTTCGCTGGCCTTGCGTTCCATGGCCAACTGGATGCGGTCGGTAAAGAAACCGACGGCGGCGACGCTGGCGACGGCGATCAACAAGGCAACCGCCAGCACCCGCAATTCGCCGGATTGCCAGTCGCGGCGCAGCGCGCGCAGAGCCATGCGGATCAGGTTCAGTCGGTCCATGGCTAGGGCTCCCGCCGCTCGCGCAACCGCCCGTCGTCCAGTTCCAGCACCCGGTCGCAATAGGCGGCCAGTTCAGGATCGTGGGTCACCAGGATCAGGGTCGCACCCTGCTCGCGGTTGAGCGCGAACAGCAGTTCGATGATGCGGTGGCCGGTTTTCTGATCGAGGTTGCCGGTCGGTTCATCGGCGAACAGGACATCGGGATTGCCGGCGAAGGCGCGAGCAATGGCGACTCGTTGCTGCTCGCCGCCGGACAACTGGGAAGGATAATGGCGGGCGCGGGCCTGGAGTCCTACCCGCTCCAGCAGTTCCAGCGCCTGCCGGCGAGCGTCGGGCTGACCGGCCAGTTCCAGCGGCAGCAAGACATTTTCCAACGCGGTCAGCCCGGTCAGCAGTTGGAAGGACTGGAACACGAAGCCAACCCGCCGCGCCCGCAGCAAGGCGCGACCGTCCTCGTCCAGGCTACCGAGATCGGCGCCCGCCAACCACGCCCGGCCCTGGCTCGGCACATCCAGACCCGCCAGCAGACCGAGCAGGGTGGATTTGCCGGAACCGGAAGCCCCGACAACCGCCACGCTTTCGCCTCGGGCGATGCTGAAATTGATGTCGTCGAGGATGACCAGTGGCCCTTCCGGGCTGATCACCTGCTTGCCCAGGCGTTCGGCCCGCACGATGCAATCGGCAGTCGAGTTGTCCAATAACGGCGCAGCCGCTACGCTTATGCCACTGCCGGCTTCCTGGTCATGATCCACGCGCATCGTCCAATTCTCCGATGATAAAGACAAATCGCTCACGTTGGTTTTCGATCCTGCTGCTGTGGCTGGTGATCTGGCCCGGCCTGGCCCGCGCCGAAGCGCCGGTGATTCTGGTGTTCGGCGACAGCCTGAGCGCCGGCTATGGCCTCCCCGCCGAACAAGGCTGGGTCAGTCTGTTGCAACGCCGGCTGGCGGAGCGCGGCTTTCCCCATCAGATCGTCAACGCCAGCATCAGCGGCGACACCACCAGCGGCGGCCTGAGCCGGTTGCCGGCAACGCTGGAGCGGCATCGTCCCGCCCTGGTCATTCTGGAACTGGGGGCTAACGACGGGCTGCGTGGCCAACCGCCGATGGCGATGGCCAACAATCTGGCGCGGATGATCGAACTGTCCCAACAATCCGGCGCACGGGTGCTGTTGGCGGAAATGCGGATTCCGCCGAATTATGGCCCGCTGTACACGCAAAAGTTTCAGGCGACGTTCGGCGAACTGGCGAAACGCTACGATATTCCGCTGATTCCCTTCCTGCTGGAAGGCGTCGCCGGCAACCCGGCGCTGACTCAGGACGACGGCCTGCATCCGCGCGCCGAAGGGCAGCCGAGGGTGCTGGACAACGTCTGGCCGACGCTGGAGCCGCTGCTAACGCGATAGCGGAGGTTGCGCGGGCTTGCAAATGAGCCTGAATATCAGTAATTTTCGCAATTCGCTTGAAAACCACCCCTCGGTTTCGATCAGCACCATATGTTAAGGAATTGTCATGAAGCGGACTTTTCAGCCCAGCATCATTCACCGCAAGCGCACCCACGGGTTCCGCGCCCGCATGGCCACCAAAGGTGGCCGCCGGGTTCTCCAGGCGCGTCGCGCCAAGGGTCGCGCCCGGCTGGCGCCCTGAGGTGATGGCTGGCGGCGCGCGTTTTCCGCGCCGCGTCCGGTTGGCCGGCCAACACGCCTTCGCCGGTGTCTTCGCCCGGCCGGTCAAATCCAGCGACAGCAATTTCATCGTGCTCGCCCGCGCCAACGATCTGACGTATGCCCGGCTGGGCCTGGCCATTTCTCGCAAGGTCGCCAAATCCGCGGTGGCACGTAACCGGCTTAAACGGATCGTGCGCGAAAGCTTCCGGTGC
>JAGTSD010000232.1 GCA_018262135.1 Pseudomonadota bacterium
GCCCGTATCGGTTCGAACTCCGTCGTCATCAAGGAGGTGCCGGCGAACGCCACGGTGGTCGGCGTGCCGGGTCGGGTGGTCGAGGCCGGCGCAACAACCGACGACGTGCGTCGGGAGATCGCCCGCAAGCTGGGCTTTGACGCCTATGGCGCTACCCCTGATCTGCCCGATCCCGAGGCCCACGCCATCAACCAGATGCTGGATCACATCAACGCTCTGGACCAAGCTGTCCGCCAGCTCTGTCAGACGCTGCGCGCCGCCGGCATCGAACCGGGCGAACCATGCCTGCCGGAGCTGAAAAGCTGCGTGCTGCATTCGGCCGCCAGTCAGGAGGGTTGGTCGGAGCCGGACGACCACGGCCCGGCTATCGCCGAACAGAAGGCTGGTGCTCTGGACTAAGCGCAGCCATGTTGGAACCGAGCGCGGCGGCGCGCAAGCATTTCGAACATCCACGCCACGTCGGCGCTCTGGATCCGGCTGCGCCCGACGTAGCCGCGGCCCTGGTGGGTGAGCCAGCCAGCGGCGCCATCCTGCAACTGCATCTGCGGGTGGACGCGGCGGGCCTGATCACCGCCGCCCGATTCAAGGCCTACGGCTGCGCCTGGACGGTCGCCTGCGGCTCGCTGCTGGCCGAATGGCTCGAAGGCCGAACACTGGCGGAAGCTGCGCGTTTCCGGCATCACCTGCTGGTCGAAACCCTCGATGCCCCGCCGGAGAAGCTCCATTGCGCCGTGCTGGCCGAAACCGCGCTCAATGCGGCGTTGCGCGCCTACTCCATGAAACCAACCCCGCCCGCCGCTATCCAATCCGATCATTCCTAATGCTTGCAGGAGAAACCTCTCATGACGATCACCCTGACCGAAGCCGCCGCCGCCCGCGCCCACGCGTTTCTGGCCAAAAAGGAACAGGCGCGGGGCTTGCGGCTGGGTGTACGCAACACCGGCTGTTCCGGCTACATGTACACCGTCGGACTGGCCGACACGATTGATCCCGACGATGAGGTGTTCGAATCGCAGGGCATCAAGGTCGTGGTCAGCGCCAAAAACCTGCCCTATCTGGATGGTCTGGAGGTGGATTACGCCAAGCAGGGGCTGAATGAAGGCTTTCGCTTCCACAACCCGAACGCCAAGGACCTGTGTGGCTGCGGTGAAAGTTTCAGCGTCTGAACGGCCGTACGCAAAATCCCCTCTTCCCTCGTGGGAGAGGGTCTTGCGAAAAACCGAACGGCCTGGCTCCCCCTCCCTTGCGCGGGAGGAGGATTTAGGGGGAGAAGATGAAGGCTCGCACCAAAACAGGACCGGCCCCTGGGACCACTCATTCGTCTTTGCAGACCTGAGGCCTTGCCGCGGCAGTTCAGCATTTAAGCCCTTACATGGCGGCTGGCGCTGTTACCTAATCGTCACTTCAACGCGCCGGTTCGGCTGATAGCACTGGATGAGTGCAGAACGGCTCCTCGCACCCTGGGCGGCACATTCCTCTGGCGTGACCCTGAGCTGGGTCTCGCCACGGCCTTCGGCGCGGATGCGATCGGCCGGCACGCCCTGGCTGGCCAGATACCGGGCAACAGTGTTGGCGCGCCGCTCGGAGAGTTGCTGGTTGTAGGCGTCGGACCCCAGCGGATCGGTGTGACCGACGACTTGGATGGAGTTGACCGAAGCGTCGCGCAGGCCTTGGGCGAAATTATTAAGGGTCGCTTCACCCCGTTGGGTAAGCGTTGCTTCGTTGAAGGCAAACAGGGCGTCCGCCGCCAATACGGTCGTGCGGGCCGGTCCCGAGCAGGCTTCGGCCTCCGCCGCCAGCCGGCTGGCTTCGGCCAGTAATGCACTCGCCTCGGCATCCCGGCAGGCCCAGTACAGATTCATCGCCTTGGCGGCGAGCTCCCGGGCCTTTGCGATCTTGTCGGGACAGGCTCGAGCACCGGGCGACGCCTCCGCCCTGGTAATGACAGTTTCGTAGTCCGTGATCCACTGCGGTACGTGGGCGGCACGGTCCGGCACTCCGAAATGGCTGGTGGCCGCGCACCCCGCAAGTAACAATGGAGCGGCCAGAGCGAGACCCAGTAGCTTCTTATTCATAGGTTTTTCCTCCCATAGATTGAAAGGATATGCTTCAGGTCGGCGTGAAAGTGCCACGAATGGATGGAGTATGCGCCAAGCGTGTAACCATCTAACGCCTGATTTAAAGTATATATACCAATTGTGTGCCTTATACAATTGATTCAACGGCACAAGGAGTATTGGAAAGTTTAATCCCCTTCCCCGGCAATCACCCGCAACCCGGTAAAGATCAAATCCGGCTCCAGCCGATACTTGTCCTGCAAGTGAGGCAGCACCACCGCGGTAGCGCCGCCGGTCAGCAGCCGCACGCCAGGACCGTAGCTGGCGATCATCCGGTCGGTAATCCCGTCTATGGTGGAGGCCACTGCGTACAGCGCCCCGCCCCAGACGCAATCGCGGGTACTTTGGCCGAACAGGCGCGC
Source organism: Pseudomonadota bacterium (assembly GCA_018262135.1). Taxonomy (GTDB): domain Bacteria; phylum Pseudomonadota; class Gammaproteobacteria; order Competibacterales; family Competibacteraceae; genus Contendibacter. Next base: position 2,480 of record JAGTSD010000232.1, read on the forward strand.
GTCGCCCACTTCTGGCGGAATCTGCCGGGTTTCCCGATAGAGCGCCTCGCGCATCAGCCGCATCCCCGGCACGATCACCCCACCCAGGTGCCGGCCATCCGCTGCCAGCGCGTCAATCGTCACCGCCGTGCCGCAATCCACCACATAACAGGTCTCTGGCCCGAGCAGCGCCCGGGCTGCGATCATCGCTACCCAGCGATCCGCGCCCATGCGTTCCGGTTGGGCGTAGGAATTGCGGATACCGCAGGCTGCTGCCGCCGAAACCACGAATTCCGCCTCGATGGCCCAGGTTTGCCTGATCCAGGCCGCCAGCGCGGCGCGAACTTTGGGACCCGCCACGCTGACGATCACCACTCGCGCCGGACGCGGCAACTCCGCCCACAGCCGGGCCGCCAGCTCGGCCCAACTCTCCTCGCCGTGCGCTGCCCGACCACGCGCCTGGAATTCGCCCTGCTCGCAGCTTACCCACTTGATCCGGCTGTTGCCGACATCCGCCAGCAGGATCACGATTCCAGCCTCAGGCTGATTTCACCGCCGACGCAGGACTGTAGCCGCCCGTCTGCGGTCTCCAGCACCAGCGCGCCGGTCGTGTCCACCCCACGGGCAATCCCGGTCAAGGTAGCATTGGGCAGCGTCAGGCGCACCCGCCGCCCCGCTACCTGATCGAAACCGGCCCACTCGGCGGCCAGATCGGCGAAGCCGCCCCGTTGGAAGCGGACGAAGGTTTCGATTAGTTCGCCGATCAACAGCACGGCCAGCCGGTTGCGGGACAGCCGCTCCACACCCAGGATTTCCCGCAAATCTACCCAGGGCTGTTCAATCGCCGCTGCCGCCGGAGGGGGCAACGCCACGTTGAGGCCGACGCCGGCCACCACGGCAAACGCGCCAGAACTGCCGCCGGATTCCAGCAGGATGCCGCCCAGCTTGCGCCCGCACCACCACACGTCGTTGGGCCATTTCAGACCGACCTCGGCCACGCCAAAATTCCGCAGGGCGCGGGCCACGGCGATGCCGGTTGCCAGACTCAAACCGCTCAGGGCCGCCGCCGGCAGATTGAAACGCCAGAGCAGCGAGCCAGCCAGAGAGGCGGCGAATGGCGACAGCCAGGACCGCCCCAGCCGGCCCCGCCCGGCCTGCTGCTGTTCGGTCAGACAGACTGACCCGCTCGGCCAGTCCTCGCCGACCCTGGCCAGCAGGTAATCGTTGGTGGAGTCCAGCACCGGATGCACCTCCAGCCGGCCGAGCCAGGCGCGGGCCGTTTCGGTCAATCCAGTCAGGATGCGCTCCCGATCCAGCAGTTCCAATTTAACACTTGCGTCGTTCAAGGCTCCGAACTCGTTCCGGCGGCAACAAAAACCGCCTTTCCCCTCGCGGAGAAAGGCGGTTCCTGGGGATATCGAGGCTTTTGATCTAGAACAAGCTGCCCCACGGCACGACCGAGAGAAAACTCAGCCAGGCGGCGATAATCAGGGCGATGATGATGACGAGCGGGAGATTCTGGAAGGTGAACATCGAAATTCTCCATAAGGTTTATGGTGAAATGCTAAATGATTTC
>JAGTSD010000233.1 GCA_018262135.1 Pseudomonadota bacterium
CTTCTACGCCCTGGGTCTCCAGTCGATCAATCTCGGTCAGCAGCGCCGCCGGCGACAGCACCACGCCGTTGCCGATCAGGCAGGCCACGCCTTGATGCAGAATGCCGGAGGGAATCAGGTGCAGCACGGTCTTCTGGCCGCCAATGACCAGGGTATGCCCGGCGTTGTGCCCGCCCTGGAACCGCGCCACCGCCGCCGCCTTATCAGTCAGCAGGTCTACGACCTTGCCCTTGCCTTCGTCACCCCATTGCGCGCCAATGATGACTACGTTCTTGCCCATGTCGGTTTCCTGATGGTTTTCTGTCAATGTGCAATTCAGGCAACCGCCCCCGCCAGCGGGATCACGTTCCATTCCCCCTCCCGCCAAACCAGACAGCGATCACACCCCAAGTCTTCCGGCTTCACCGCCGCGCCGGGCAATTCCCGAATCACTTGCTCACCCCGACGGCGCAACTCGGCCACACGCCGATCCAGTGCAGCGTCCGCGACCGCCGGCGCGTAAATACCCGTACAAGCGGGCTCCGGCGTCGAACCCAGGAGCAGCAAGGTCGCCAGGTCGGTGCTAAAACCAGTCGCGGGACGGGCGCGGCCAAACACCTGGCCGATCTCGTCGTAGCGCCCGCCCTGCGCCACCGCCTGCCCCTGTCCCGGCACGTAGGCGGCGAACACCACGCCGGTGTGGTAGTGGTAGCCGCGCAGTTCCGCCAGGTCCACGTGCATCGGCAATTCTGGCCACTGCCGCCGCAAGGCGGCAATCAACCAGCGCAACGTCGCCAGCGCCGCACGGACGCCTTCGCCCCCGGACGCCAGTCTGACGTCAGCTTCATCCAGCGCCTCTGGCCCGCCGTTCAGTTCGGCCAGCGCCAGCAGTTGCTCGCCATAAGGCGCTGGCGGCGCCCAGGCCGCCAGTTGTTGGCGGATCTCCGGTAGCGCCTTGCGCTGCAAGGCCTCGAACAGCAGCGCTTCTTGTTCCGGGTCCAGCGCGGCCCGCCGCGCCAGTTCGCGGAAAATCGCCACGTGCGCCAAATCGAGATGCACTTCACCGATACTCGCTACCGCCAGGGTCTCCAGCATCAGCGTCAGCACTTCCAGATCGCTCTCGTGCCCGCGATGGCCGTACAACTCGATACCGGCCTGATACGGACTGCGGGAACCACCGAAGCCATCGGCGCGAGTGCGCAACACATTCCCCATGTAGCACAGCCGAACCGGCCCATCGCGCTTGAGCAAATGAGCGTCGATCCGCGCCACTTGCGGAGTCATGTCGGCGCGCACCCCCATCATCCGGCCGCTGAGCTGATCGGTCAGCTTGAAGGTCTGCAATTCCAGATCATTACCCATGCCGGTCAGCAGCGATTCCAGAAACTCGATCAGCGGCGGAATCACCAGTTCATAGCCCCAACTGGAGTACAGATCCAGCAACCGGCGGCGCAACTGTTCCAGCCGGCTGGCAGCGGGGGGCAGGATTTCTTCGATGCCCTCGGGCAACAGCCAGCGGTCTTCGGTGGTCATGGCGGGTAGTTTTGCGAATCGAAAAGATTGAAGAGCGGATGGATGTCGGCAGGGCTTCAGCGGAAAAAATACAGCACCAGCAACCCCAATCCCATGCTGGCCAGACCGGCAAACCGCAACACCCGATCTTCCAGTTGGGCCATGCGCAACAAGGTCTGGCGCAGGGCGCGCGGATTGAGAAACGGCACGATACCTTCCAGCACCAGCATCAACCCGAACGCCGCCAGCAGTTCATCCCACATGGCGGTGTTCGGTCAGCGGCGGTGCGGCACCATCGTCTGTCTGGCGAGATGTCCGGGTCATTGCGACTGATTGAAGAAACGGAAGAACTGGGAACCCTCCGGCTGCATGACCAGCACGTCGTCCCTGGAACTGAAACTCTGCCGATAGGCCGCCAGGCTGCGATGGAAACTGAAGAAATCCCGATTCTTGCTGTAAGCCTGGGCGTAGATGTCAGTGGCCTGGGCGTCGCCCTCGCCACGTTGCCGTTCGGCGTCGCGGTAGGCCTCGGCCAGTAGCACCGTACTCTGCCGGTCGGCATCGGCGCGGATGCGCTCGGCCGCCTCGCCGCCACGGGACCGGAAATCCTTGGCGACCCGCAAGCGCTCGGCTTTCATCCGGCTGAACACCGAATTGCTCACGTCCGGCGGCAGATCGATGCGCTTGATTCGCACGTCCACAGCGGCGATGCCCAGTTGCGTGGCCTGCTCCCGCAGCAGCCGGCTCAGGGTTTCCATGATCTGGTCGCGATCGCCCGACACCACTTCCTGAATGGTGCGCTTGCTGAACTCGCTGCGCAGGCCGTCCTTGACGATCTGATCGAGCCGCACGTTGGCCTGGCTGGGATCGCCGCCGACCCGGGTGTAGAACTGCCGCACGTCCTCGATCCGCCACATGGCGAAGGAGTCCACGATGACGTTCTTCTTCTCGGCAGTCAGGAACCGTTCCGGCTCGGTGTCCAGGGTCTGCAACCGCCGGTCGAACTTGCGGACGTTGTTGATCAGCGGCCATTTCCAGTGCAGGCCCGGCTTGTAGTTGGCCTGGACGATCTCGCCCAACTGGAAGCGGATAGCGGTTTGGGTTTCATCCACCGTGAACAGAGACATCGCCAGCAGCGCCACCACAGCGCCGAGCACGCCCAGCATCACGTTACGGGACATCGGCCATTGCGACAGGGCCATCAGCGCACCTCCCGGCTACGATTCAGATCGCGCAAGCGGCTGACCGCCGCATTGTCATCGGCCGTGGTCGAAGTGGCCGGCACTGGTTCAGCCGCCGCGCCACCCGGCCGCGCGCCGCCCCCTTCTGCCGCCTCGCCAGATTTGAGCAGGCGATCCAGCGGCAGGTAGAGCAGGTTGTTGGTTCCCTTCACGTCCACCAGCACCTTGCTGGTCCGCGCCAATACCGTTTCCAGGGTTTCGAGATACAACCGTTCGCGGGTCACTTCCGGGGCTTTTTCGTAGGCCGTCAGCAACTGTTCGAAGCGGCTGGCCTCACCCTGGGCCTCGGCGATCGCCTGTTCCTTGTAGGCCGACGCTTCCTGCAACCGCCGCGCCGCCTGGCCGCGCGCCCGGGGAATCACCTCGTTGGAGTACGCCTCGGCCTCGTTCTTCAACCGCTGCTCGTCCTCGCGCGCCTTGATGGCGTCGGCAAAGGCGTCCTGCACCTCTTCGGGCGGCTGGGCGTCCTGGAGCACGACGGTCACGATTTGCAGGCCAGCGCCCTTGCCAGGGACCAGGCCTCCCTCTTTTCCGGCGGCAGTGGCCTTGGCCGGCTCCTCGGGACCATAGTTGTCCAGAATGCGCTGGGCCAGGGTCTTGATATCAGCCACGATGTTGCTGCGCCCTTCGGTCAGCACGAAATCCATGGTGCTCTTGCCGATGGTTTCGCGGACGGCGCTCTCCACCACATGCACCAGGACGTTCTCCGGATCGAGGACGTTGAACAGATAGGCGCGGGGATCGCTGATCTGGTATTGCACCGCCAGCCGCACATCCACGATATTCTCGTCCTGGGTCAGCATCAGCGCTTCCTTCGGCACCGTGCGCACCGCCGGCTGGCGCGCGCCGCTCGCGCCGGAGCGATAGCCGATTTCCCGGAACCGGCGCTGTTCGAGATTGACGATCTCCACCCGGTCAATCGGGAACAGCCGCAAATGCGGGCCGGGCATGGTGGTTTCCAGATAGCGCCCGAACCGCAGCACCACGCCGCGTTCGCCCTCGTTCACGATGTAGATGCTGGCGATTAGCCAGCCGATCACGGCGATGACGCCGACGATCAGGCCGATGCCAGCGAATCCGGAACCCGCGCCGCCCGAACCGGCCGCGCCGCCGCCACCACCACTGTTTCCACCGCGCCGGCCGCCCAGCAACGCGCCGAACTTGTCCGACAGCTTGCGGACGACTTCATCCAGATCGGGCGGTCCCTGCTCGCGCCCCCCACCACTCCAGGGATCGCGATTGCCGCCACCCGGCTCATTCCAGGCCATGTCGTACCTCAA
>JAGTSD010000234.1 GCA_018262135.1 Pseudomonadota bacterium
GCGCCGATCAGCCCCAGGGGCGCCGTAGCCACCACCATGAAAGTCCCCGCAAAGCTGCGCATTTGCAGCATGATGAAAATCAGCATCAGCGCCAGCATGAGCGGTTGCAACTTCTGGATCGAGCCATCGGCCTTGCCCGATTGTTCGACCGAGCCGGCCATCTCGATCCGGTAGTCGGGTGGCAGGGACTCGCGCAGGCTGGCCAGGTCGCGCCAGAGGGCAGCGGTGACATCGTTCGGCTGGGCGCCCTCCACATCGGCGCGCACCCCGACGAAGCGTTGCCGGTTGTAGCGGCGGATGACCGGGTCCTCATAGCGCACCTCCACCTGACCCAGATGGGACAGGGGCACCTTGCGGCCATCGCCGGTGCGCAGTTCCGACAGTTCGGCCAGCGGATCCGGGGACGCGCCGCCTCCGCCGCGGGCGATGATATCCACGCTGCGAATGTCCTGGCGCAGGCGGGTCACGGTCACGCCTTCGGAAAGAAACTGGGTCTGCTGCGCCACGTCCAGCGGCGTCAGCCCCAGCCGCCGCAGCCGGTCGTTATCCATGGTCAGGTGCAGCACCGGTGCCCGCTCGTCCCATTCCAGATGGGGATCGCGGATGTGCGGGTTGCGCGCCATGATTTCGCGGAGCTGATGGCCGATCCGGCGCAGTTCCGCCGGATCGGGACCCAGCAGCCGGAACTCGACCGGCCAGATCACCGGCGGGCCGTAGAGCAGGCGCGACACCCGGATCCGCGCCTGGGGGAAGGCGCCGGCGGCGATGCGTTCCTGCAACAAGGCGATCACCCGGTCCCGCGCCGCCGTATCCTGGGCCACGGCGATGATTTTGCCGAAGGCCGGATCCGGCATTTCTGGATTGGCGGAGATGAAAAAGCGCGGCGCGCCGGCGCCCAAGTAGGCTGACAGGCTCTTCAACTCGGGCAGGGGGGCCAGGACAGCTTCAAGCTGGCGAATCGTGGCGTCCGTGGCCCTGATGGCGCTGCCCTGGGGCAGCCAGACGCTGACCAGCACCTCGGTCCGGTCGGAGCTGGGGAAGAACTGCTTCTGCACCGGCCCGGCCATCCCGGCGATGGCCAGCGCCAGCAGGGCAAAGGTGGCCACGACCACGGTCTTGCGGTAATGAACGCAGCCGGTAATCAGGGCGCGCAACCAGCGATAGAGTGGGGTGCTGTACAGCTCCTGCTCCTTGTGAGTGTGCCCCGCGAAGGACGGCAGCAGTTTCACGCCCAGATAGGGGGTAAAAGTCACCGCGACCAGCCAGGACACCAGCAGCGCGATCATCAGCACCCAGAAAATGTTGCCGGCGTATTCGCCGACCCCGGACTGGGCGAAGCCGATCGGGACAAAGCCGACTACGGTGACCAGGGTGCCGTACAGCATCGGTGCGGCGGTAACGTTCCAGGCGTGGGAGGCGGCCAGGACCCGGTTCCAGCCTTCCTCCATTTTGACCAGCATCATCTCGATGGCGATGATCGCGTCGTCCACCAGCAAGCCCAGGGCGATGATCAGCGCCCCCAGGGTGATGCGGTCCAGGTTGATGCCCATCGCCTTCATCACCAGCAGGGTCAGCCCCAGGGTGACCGGGATGGCGATGCCCACCACCAGTCCAGCGCGGAACCCGATGGCGAGAATGCTCACTCCCATCACTACCGCCATGGCGACCAGGAACTTGACCTGGAACAGATTGACCGCCTGGGCGATGGCCTCGCCCTGATTGGTAAGCTGCGTCAGGGTCATGCCCAGGGGCAGGCGGGCGCGCTCGGCGGTGAGGAAGGCCGCCAGCCGGTCCCCGAGCTTGAGGCCGTTCTCGCCCTTGCGCATCACCACGCCCAGCAGAATGGCGTCCTCGCCACGGGCGCGAACCAGATAGGTCGGCGGGTCCTCGTAGCCCCGGCGCACGGTGGCCAGATCGCCCAGCTTCAGGGTGCGCCCGCCGATGTGGAGGGGAACGTTTTCGAGGACCTCGGGATCGGCGAGGTCGGCATCGAGCCGCAAATACACCCGGGGCCCGGCGGTGTCGAGCCGCCCGGCCGGCACCAGGCGATTTTGCGCATCAATGGCCTCGAGAATGGCGGCGGGCGCCAGACCGAGGTTGAGCAGCTTGCTGGTGTCGAACTCGACGTAGACCCGCTCGGTGCGCTCGCCCAGCAACAGGGCCTTGTGGATGCCCTCGACCCGCTGCAGGCGGTCGCGAATCGCTTCGGCGTCGCGGGTCAGTTCGCGCAGCGGCAGGCCGGGGGCGGTCAGCGCGATCAGGGTAAAATACACGTCGGAGAAGTCGTCGTTGACCAGGGGACCGATCACGCCGGGCGGCAGGCGGCTGGCCTCGTCGCCCATACGCTTGCGCACCTCGTAGAACAGGTCGGGAATCCGGGCGCTCGGCGTGTAGTCGTGAAATTCCACCTGCAAGTCGGCGCGGCCCGGCCGGATGCTGGTTTCGATCCGGTAGAGCAACTCGACTTCCTGGAGGCGTTTTTCCAGCCGGTCGGCGACCTGGGCCTGCATCTGGTCGGTAGTGGCGCCCGGCCAGATCGCGGAAACCACCAGGACGCGCACGGTGAACGACGGGTCTTCCGCCCGTCCCATCGCCAGGAAGGCATACACCCCGCCAGCAACCGCCAGCAGCAGGGCGAACAGGGTGACGGCGCGCTCCTGAACGGCGAGCGCCGAAAGATTGGGAAAACTCATGGCTCCAGCACCCTGACCGCCATGCCGGGTTGCAGCAGGTGGACGCCCAGCGCCACGATCCGGCTGCCCGGCGCCAGATCGGTGCGGATGCGGGCGTATTCGGGCAGCAGTTCCACCGCCTGGACCGGCAACGGTTCCACCCGGCCGTCCCGCACCAGCCAGATGCGCGGGCCCTGGCCGCGTTCGTCCAGCGCGCCGATGGGAATTTCGATCACTGCGCCGCCCTCCGGACCCGTCCGGTCGAGGACGACCCGCAGCACGGTGCCCAGGGCCAGCCGGGCCAACTCGGCCGGGCCGCCCTCGATGCGATAGCGCGCGCGTCGGGTCCGGCTGGCCGGGTCCACTGCTCCGGCGACTTCGCGCAGGATGACCGGCGTCGAGCCGGTGGACGGCAGCAACAGCGCGCCTGCCCGTGGCGCCTCGCCCTGGTCGGGGATGAAGACCTCCAGTTCGCGGGCGCCCTCATGGGCCAGGGTGCCGATCACCTGGCCCGAGGTCACCACCTGCCCCCGTTCGGCGCTGACGTCCAGCACGACTCCAGCGGCTGGCGCGCTCAGGCGGCCATACTCCCGGCTGTTCCGGGCCTGTTGCAGGCGGCTTTCGGCGGCGGCGAGGCTGCTTTGCGCTTCCTGCACCGACAGTTCGGTGCGCTCCAGGGTCTGGGCGCTGACGAACTGGCGGTTGACCAGGTCCCGGTCGCGCCGGAGATTGGCCTGGGCCGTAGCCAGGATCGAGGTCGCCCGGTCCCGTTCGGCCCGGGCGGCGCGCACCTCTTCATCGAGATCGCGCGGGTCGAGTTCGAACAGGGTCTGGCCCTTGCGCACCGCCTGGCCGGCGTCAACGCGCCGGGCCGCGATGCGTCCGCCCACCTGGAAGGCCAGCGGAGTTTCGTGGCGCGCCCGCAGCGTGGCGGACAGGATAAGTTGATGGTCCCCCCGCTCCTTGATCGTCACCGTCCTGACAAAGGGTATGGGGGCGGCGGCATCCACCGGTTTTTCGTTGTTATCGCAGGCCGTTAGCGCCATCAGCAGCACGATCCAGCCCAGTTGTTTCAGGACCATCCAGATCACCTCGTTTGGGGGACTGGAGGGAACAGACCTTCATCGAACGACCGCAGTACTGAAGCCGGAAAGTATTCCCCAGTCCGGTCAGTCCCTCGTCACCCCGTGTGGCGAGGGATTTTATGCGTTAAAAGTGTCACTTTGCCAGAAATCATGGGTCTTCATGCGCCTGGGTGAACCGGCCACTGGCGGTGATGCCGCGCTGACGCCGCCGCCGCGCTAGCGGATGGCGCTTATCCAGGGGTCGTTGCGGCGA
>JAGTSD010000235.1 GCA_018262135.1 Pseudomonadota bacterium
AACCCCTTGTCGCCACGCTTTATTCAGAACGGCGCCCGGACCCCGCTCCGCGCGCCGTTTCATTTTGGATCAGCCTATCCGAGCTATGATCGCCGAAGCCGCACATTGTTGTATCTTCGAGAAGCACCTAAAATAGGCCTTCATATCAGGGGCCTGTATTTGGTCCCTGTTCTCGCTGCAGGCAATAGAGATTTTCCATGATCCAGGCCAAGTTCAGTCTTGAAGAATCCCAGCTCCGCTTTCTCGATCAGTGCAAGGCTTACGGCTTCAAGGATAAAAGCCAGGCCGTCCGTGCTGCTTTGGAGCACCTGCGCCAGGAATTGGAACAGCGCCGCTTGCAGGAATCCGCGCACTTGTACGCACAAGTCTACGACGACGATTCTGAACTTCAGGAATTGACGGCATCCGCTATTGAGGACTGGCCGGCATGACGACGTTGCGACGCGGCATGGTCATCGACGTCAATCTCGATCCTGCTCAGGGTTCGGAGACCGGGAAAATCCGCCCCTGCATCATCGTGACCAACGACGTTTACAACGCCCGCGTTCCGGTCATTCAAGTAACGCCCATCACGGAATGGAGTCCCAAGAAGGCCCAGATCAGGACCAATGTGGAAATCCAGCCCTCCCCTCGGAATGGCCTGAGCAAGCCATCGGTAGCGGATTGCCTGCAAACCCGCCCGATTGATCATCGGGCCCGCCTGGTCAAAGTACGTGGCGAGTTGGACCCGCCGATTCTGCATGCGCTGGATCAAGCCCTGAAGCTCGTCTTTGCGCTCGCATAGCGAGACCCCAGATGCCGGCAAAGACGACGACGCCTTGGCCAACCTGTTCGCAGGTCCACCTGCCGACCCTGCTCATCGCCACCAAGGCTGACCGCATTCCGACTCTGGCGGATGAATGGGCCGTGTTTCAGGAATTGACCGGCTGGTGCTATCCGATGCTGGCGCTGACCCGATGCCCGCCATCCTGCTCTCGACCCTGAACGCCCGCTATTTCCATGCTTCCCTGGGCTTGCGCTACCTGTACGCCAACCTGGGCGAGTTGCAAGCCGACGCCGTCCTCCGCGAGTTCATCATCACCCAGCGCCCGCTGGACGTCGCCGAAGCGGTGCTGGCCGAACAGCCACGCCTCATCGGTTTCGGCGTCTACATCTGGAACGTGGCGGAAACCACCCAGGTCGTCGCCTTGCTCAAGCGGGTAAGGCCGGATTTGCGCATCGTGCTGGGCGGTCCGGAAGTCAGCCACGAATGGGAAAAACAACCCATCGTGGCCATGGCCGACTATTTGATTACGGGCCAGGCGGATTTGGCGTTTGCGCAGCTATGCCGGCGGCTGCTGAATGACGATCCGCCGCCGGAACGCATCATCGCCGCCGAACCGCCGCCGCTGGATCAATTCGTCCTGCCTTACCGGTTCTATTCCGACGAGGACATCGCCCACCGGCTGATCTACGTCGAAGCCTCGCGCGGCTGCCCGTTTCGGTGTGAATTCTGCCTGTCGGCGCTGGATCAAACCGCCTGGCCGTTCCCACTGGAACCCTTGCTCGCCGAACTGACCACGTTGTACGAGCGGGGCGTGCGCCATTTCAAATTTGTGGATCGCACCTTTAACCTCAACGCCAAGGTCGGCGCGCGGATTCTGGATTTCTTTCTGGAGCGGCTGGATGAGCGGCTGTTTCTGCATTTCGAGCTGATTCCCGATCATCTGCCGGAGGCGCTCGAGGACCGGATCACTCAGTTTCCAGCGGGGACGCTCCAATTCGAGATCGGGGTTCAGACCTTCAATCCTGCCGTACAGGAGCTCATCAGCCGCAAGCAGGACAACCGGAAAACCGAAGAGAATCTGTGCTGGCTCCGGCAAAACACCCACGCTCACCTCCACGCCGATCTGATCGCCGGCTTGCCGGGCGAGGACCTGGCCAGCTTTGCCGCCGGCTTCAACCGGCTGGCAGCGCTCGACCCGCACGAAATTCAGGTCGGCATTCTCAAGCGGTTGCGCGGCGCCCCTATCGCCCGCCACACCGCCGCCTTTGACCTGCGCTACAACCCGCAGCCGCCCTACAACTTGCTGTGTTCGGCGCTGCTGGATTTCGCCACGATGCGGCGGCTGGAACGCTTCGCCCGCTACTGGGACCTGATCGGCAACTCGGGGCGGTTCCGCCACACCCGTCCACTCTTGCTAGGCGATGACCCATTTGGGCGCTTTATGACGCTGAGCGACTGGCTGTTCGCCGCGACCGGCCAGACCCACCAGTTCGCCCTGGAGCGGCTGTTCGATCTGCTGTACCGCGGGCTGATCGAGGCACTCGGTGTCACTGAACCAGTAGCGCGCACAGCGCTGGCGGCAGATTACCGGAAGAGCGGCGCGAAAAGTGGTCCGGCCTTTTTACACCCAAATCCGCCAGCCGATCATTGTAGCAAAGCATCCAGAACCGTTGCTCCGACCCGGCAGGCGCGACATCGGGGATAGAGTACGTCTTCCGACAAGCGCATGTTGCTTAGCAACAAATTTTTGTTGCGTTGCGGAACAAAATCATCCAAACTGTTGCCATAAGGATAATAGTCACACTTTGATAGGAAAATAAGCGCTATGACGAACACAATTCAAATCCATACAGTTTGCCCGCACTGCAAACGGCCAGTGTTGGTACGGCCCGATCAGCCTCGTGCCCAATGCCCCGAGCACGGAATGATCGTGCCGATGCGCAGCGCCATCGCCAACCCCTTGCTGCCGCCCACCACGCCCTCCGTGGCCCTGCTGTACCCCGAAGTAGCCTGAAAACCCAATGCCCGCGGTCGGTCACTCCGGCCGTAGGTGGGGGAACAGATGGATAGAGGGTGGATTTCGCTTCGCTCATTCACCCATCTACAATTCGTCAATTCAATCCGGTTGGAACACTGGGCCCCGCCTCACATCCAGCCAGGATCCAGCGCAACAGATCCAACCCGCTGTCCAGGTCTGGATAGTTCAGGGCATAGGCGGGCATGGCGCAGACCCAGCGGGCAATGGCTTCGAGTTTCGGTTGAGTCAGGTCCCGGATCACCGCCTCGGCTTCGACCACGCCCTGCAAGACCACCTCGGGGGCGAGCGATTCGACGCAGGGCGTTCCGCCGGGCTGGAAGCGGGGAAACAGCACTAACCCCGGCGGCAACGGCCCGCACACCCGCCGCCCGCGCGGTCGCAGATAACGCACCGGCTCGCCATACCGCTGCACCGCCGCGGTCATCGCCAGCTCGGGGCTGCGGGGCGTCAGCACCGGCTAGCTTCCGGCCTTCAGGCACAACGGCATTCCCAGCCCCACCAGGTCCCCGTCCGGCGTCACCGGGACGACGTCATCGCTGAGCAGGTCATGGCCTTCGGCGTTGAGCGCCGCGGCCAGCGTGGTCTTGCCGGCGCCGCCGGGGGCGATCAGCAGCAGACCATGCCCATTGTTCAGCGCCAGCCCCGCGCCGTGGATGACCATCAGCCGTTCGGTCGAGCGACAACCGATTTCAGTCAGAGTGTCCAGCGTCATCACGAGGGCGCCGTCCGTCCCCGTGCCGGCGGCCAGAACAACGCCATTGCCCTGGAGGGTCCAGCGCGACGGGACGCCGCGTAGATGCAGCCGGTGGGCGACGCACGCAACCGTCTTTTCCCGCAGGGGCGCAATCAGGGGGGCAAGGCGCTGGCGAAGTTCGGGAGCTTCGATGCTCAGGCTGACCGACCTGCCGCCCAGCCGGAGCCGCCAGGCGCCCGCCGGCGCGGGGGCCAGGACGGGCACTGGGAGGCTCAGGTCGTCGGCTTCGAAGCCAGGCGCTGATGCCGGCGGGGGATCGGCAGCGCTGTCGAAGTGTCCGGCGTCGCGCCAGCCGGCGAATTGGCTTTCGACCTGTGCCCGGGCTGCCGGCTCGGCCACCCCGAACCGGCGCGTCAGCCAGCCGGCGATTGTTTCGGGCTCCAGTCCGGCAGCGTGGAGGTCCCAGAGGGCGCCGGCGGCGGGATTGAGCACCCATAGCCGCCGATTCCTGGTCAACCTCCGCCCGGCGGCGGGCCCGGCGGGCAGGGCGGCGAATTTGGGCCGCCGCAACTTCTCGCGCTGGCGCGGGGCGACATCGCCAGCTCGATGGCCGACCAATCCAGTTGCGCCGCCCGCCAGACCACAAGCAGCAGCGGGTTTTCCAGGGCCAGGGGGTATTGCTGTAACTGGCGCAGCACCGCGCCCAACTCCTTGGTGTTGTCCCTGTATTCCCAAGCGAAATAGTGCCGGTGCCAGACATCAGCCCAGCCGCCGCCGTCGCCAGTCTTCTTCGCACCCTTTTCGAAGGTGAACCATTCGCCGCGCGGGTCGGCGATGGCCAGCGGGAGACATCCAGTAGTGCGCAGAGCTGGTTGAAATACGACTGCCCGGCGCTCTTTCAGCATGCTGGCACACCAGATGGAGATGAACGAGTGGACCGTCTCAGGAGAAATCACCATT
>JAGTSD010000236.1 GCA_018262135.1 Pseudomonadota bacterium
TCAACGGTGTCCAGATGACCTGGGAAGAGTGCGAAACCGAATACAACAACGCCAAGGGCATTGAGTGTTACGAGCGCCTTAAGGACAAGACCAAGGTCTCCACCGGTCCCATCCACACGATGTCGACGGGCGTAGCCTATGCGCTGATCGAAAAGTCGGAGACCGACAAAATTCCCCTGGCGATGGTGGGCTATGGCCGTACCGATGCCGTCGTTGGCTCGGTATTCCCCTATGCCTTCCCGCTGGTCAGCACCTACCAGATGCAGGCGTCCGCCATTCTCCGGTTCATCAAGGAAAAGGAAAAAGGCAGTCTGGCGGGCAAAAAGATTGCGTACCTCTACCACGATTCTGCCTATGGCAAGGAACCGATTGCCTCCCTGCAGGAGGAGGCGAAACTTGAAAAACTTGAGCTGTCGCTGATTCCGGTAGCGCATCCGGGTAACGAGCAGGGCGCGCAGTGGCTGAAAATCCGCCAGGAAAAACCGGACTATGTGGTGTTCTGGGGTTGGGGCGTGATGAATCAGACCGCCCTCAAGGCCGCCCAGAAGGTAGGGTTCCCCAGGGAAAAAATGATCGGTTCCTGGTGGGCCGGGTCGGAGGAAGACACCGTGCCGGCTGGCGACGCCGCCAAGGGCTACATGTCCGCGACCTGGAACGTGGCCGGCAAAAACGTGCCGCTCATCGCCGATATCGAAAAGGTGGTCTATGGCGCCGGCAAGGGCAACCTGCAGGACAAATCCAAGATCGGCACCATTCTTTACAATCGGGGCGTTTCCGCGGCGGTGCTCTCGATTGAGGCGATGCGCAAGGCCCAGGAGAAATATGGCGCGGGCAAGCCGGTAACCGGCGAACAGGTGCGCTGGGGCATGGAAAATTTGAACATCACCGAAGCCCGTCTGAAACAAATCGGCGCGACCAATTTACTGCCAGCGATCAAAACCTCGTGCAGCGATCATGAAGGCTCCGGCAAAGTAAAAATCCAGCAATGGGATGGCGCCAAGTGGGTTCCCGTCTCGGACTGGATTGAAGGGAACAAGGAACTGATCCACCCGCTGTTCAAGACTTCCGCCCAGCAATACGCCAAGGAAAAGGGCATCACGCCGCGCGATTGCTCGAAGGAGGGCTGATCGGAGGCGTTCCCACCCCCCACACCCCAGCCCTTCCCCTGCGAGGGGGAGGGAGTCTTATGAAACGGTGAGTTGCACTACTCTCCGTCCCCGAGGCGGGAGGGGGTTGGGGCAGGGGGGATCAACCTTTACGCGCCCACTGCAACCGGATAACCGCATTATGGCTACCCAAACCGTAGCCGCTCCGGCGGCCGAACACTATCTGACTGTCAACAGCATCGAGGTCATTTACGATCATGTGATCCTGGTGTTGAAAGGGGTGTCCCTCAACGTCCCCAAGGGCCAAATCGTGGCTCTGCTGGGAGCGAACGGGGCCGGCAAAACGACCACGCTGAAAGCCATTTCCAATCTGTTGCGCGCCGAACGCGGCGATGTCACCAAAGGGTCCGTGGAATTCAGGGGAAACCGGGTGGATCAGCTCACCCCCAACGAACTGGTCAAGCGCGGCGTGATTCAGGTTATGGAGGGACGGCATTGCTTCGGCCATCTGACTATTGAGGAAAATCTGCTGACTGGCGCTTATACCCGCTCGATTTCCCGCAGCGCATTGAAGGATAGCCTGGAGAAGGTTTACCACTACTTTCCGCGGCTTAAGACCCGACGTGGCTCCCAGGCCGGCTACACCTCCGGCGGGGAACAACAGATGTGCGTTATTGGCCGGGCGCTGATGGCCAAGCCGGAAATGATTCTGCTGGACGAACCCTCCATGGGACTGGCCCCTCAGATCGTTGAAGAAATCTTTGAGATCGTGAAGGACCTGAACAACCGGGAAGGCGTCAGTTTTCTGCTGGCCGAACAGAACACCATGATGGCGCTGCGTTACGCCGATTTCGGTTACATCCTGGAAAACGGCCGGGTGATGATGGAGGGCGCTGCCGGGGAATTGCGCGCCAATGAAGACATCAAGGAATTCTATCTGGGCCTGTCGTCTTCCGGGCGCAAGTCCTTCAAGGACATCAAGCATTACCGTCGCCGCAAGCGCTGGCTGTCCTGAACATGTCGGAGGCTACCATGAATTATTACGATGCCCTCGAAACCCGCGATCCGGAAGAACGCGAGCGGGACCTGATGGGCAAACTGGCGCAGCAATTGCGCCACGCCAGAGAACATTCACCCTATTACCGCCATTGGCTGGCCGATGTTGATCCGGCAGCGATTGTTAGCCGGGAAGCGCTCGCGGCTCTGCCTCTGACCCGGAAACGCGACCTGATCGATTTGCAGAAGCAGCAGCCCCCATTTGGCGGGTTGAACGCCCTGCCCCGTCAGCGCGCCCGCCGGATTTTCGCTTCCCCCGGGCCGATTTATGAAATGCAGGGGGAAGATATTGACCCCTGGCGCATGGCGCGGGTGCTCTACGCCGCCGGGTTCCGCCGTGGGGATTTGATTCATAATTGCTTCGCTTACCATTTCACCCCCGGCGCCTATATCTTCGAGGGCGGCGCGCATAAACTGGGTTGTCCGGTCTTCCCCGGTGGGACCGGCCAGACCGAGCAGCAGATTCAGGCGATGGTCGCTCTGCGCCCGGACGGCTACGCTGGCACTCCATCTTTCCTCAAGATCATCGTCGACAAGGCCGAGGAACTGGGGGCCGACATCTCGTCCCTGCGCAAGGCCGCCGTCTCCGGCGAGGCGGTCCATCCAGCGGTGCGCCAGACCTTACTGGAGCGCGGGATCTCGATCCGGCAGTGCTACGCTACGGCGGAAATCGGAGCCATCGCTTACGAAACCGATGCCGAGGAAGGACTGGTCGTCGAGGAAGACCTGCTGCTGGAGATCGTCCGACCGGGCACCGGCGACCCGGCGACACCCGGCGAGGTGGGCGAAGTGGTCGTCACCACCTTCAACCCCGATTATCCGCTGATTCGTTTCGCGACCGGGGACCTGTCGGCGCTTATGGCCGGGTCTTCTCCCTGTGGCCGCACCAATGTCCGCATCCGGGGCTGGCTGGGCCGGGCTGACCAGACAACCAAGGTCAAGGGTCTGTTCGTGCATCCGGAGCAGGTGGCGCAAATCGCCCGGCGTCATCCCGAGTTTCAGCGGATGCGCCTGGTAGTGGACAACCCGGACGGCCAGGATCGGATGATGCTGTACTGCGAAATTGCATCGGGCGGCGAAACCCTGAGTCAGGCGGTGGCGGCCAGTATTCGCCAGGTGACCCAGTTGCGCGGCGAGGCCGCCTTCTGCGCTCCGGGCAGCCTGCCGAATGACGGTAAGGTGATCGAGGATCGGCGCACCTATTCGTGAGGCGGCGGTTTGATCGCAGGCAACGGTGAAATGGCGACCGGCTCCTGGACCGTTGGCGGGATCGAATAGGTGCAGGTCACATGCGCCACGGGCTCTGGTTCACCTTCCGAATACAGCAATACTTCACCCACCGCCAACCGCTTGCCCAGTTTGAGAATTTGACCCCGGCCGATCAAATCGGCCGGCTTGGGGCGGCGCAAAAAATTGCAGGTCAGATTGGTCGTGACAGCCAGTTCCACCCGCCCGATCAGGCTAAGGACCACCGCATACATCACGATGTCGGCCAGCGCCATCTGTACCGGACCCGACACCGTGCCGCCGGGCCGAATAAAATCCTCGCGAAAGGGCATGCGGATACTTGCCCTGCCGGCTTCCAGGCTTTCCACCTGAATGCCCAGCATCCCCACAAAGGGGACGTGTTCGTGGGCCAGTTGTTCGAATTCCGTCTGGGATATGCGCGCCATGATCTTTCAACCGATTACCAATTCCTCATCAAAAGGCGCCAATCAACCGCGGAACTTCGGCTTGCGTTTTTCCTGAAACGCCCGCACGCCTTCCTGGGATTCCTCGGTGCTGTAAAACAGGCTGACCGCCTTCAATCCCAGGGAGGAAAGGCCGGCGATGTGGG
>JAGTSD010000237.1 GCA_018262135.1 Pseudomonadota bacterium
GGATGCGCTCGTAGGTCGCGCGGTCGATCCGATGCTGCTGCAACGCCCGCTCCGCGTAGTCGGGATTGGGATAATCGAGGCCGATGAAGGTTTTGAACCGGCTCTGGTCGTTGATCCAGCCGATCCGGAACACCCCGGTCGGCGTCCGGTTATCGCCGCGCCCGGACTTGATACCGGCTCCACTGCTGCCCAAGGCAATCGGGCGAAACACCTTCACCGGCCGCTGGCCCTTCATGATGCTCAACGTGTCGGCCTTGGTATCCACCAACAGCCAGGGTTCGCGCGGCGCGGTCTGATCCACCAGCGGGGCACTGATCAGCCACGCCAACATACCGAGGAAAATAACCCGCTTACCGAACTCCCACATACGGTTTCGCGCCTCTCTTGCCGTTTTACCCAGTGCGAATTTATAGAGCAGCCAGCGCGGTGACGCAAGCCCGGTTTCCCGCGCCCGCCCACCGTTAGAACCGTGGCTCCAGCGTTACCTGGCTCAGCAGGGAATTGTTGACGAAGCAATTTTCCTTGGCCTTGCGGTGCAATTCCCGTACCGCATTCTCATCGGGAATCGCTGCGCCGCTGAAAGTCGCCAGGGGCCGCAAAGCCATTCGGGCGACCATCATCTTGCCCTGATCATTTTTGCCAAGTTCGGCGACCGGCTCATCCTCGTAACTGTCCACCACCAGTTTCCTGAGCGCGGCAATGGCCAGGAACGTCAGCATGTGGCAACTGGACAGCGCCGCCAGCAACGCCTCCTCGGGGTTGCTCATTTCGGGGTTGCCGGAGAAGTCTGGCGCGGACGAGCCCTGTACGGTCTGGCCGCCAGCCAGCCGCCAGACATGGTCGCGGCTGAAGGTTTTCACGTCGAAATCCGGCGTCGTGCGCCGCCAACTCAGGCCGATGGAAAAACTGGACATGATGCACTCCTCACGAGCATGGAAGGAAAAATCCACGGAGCCATTCGCTCCGGGGGAAAGTCTCAACGGCTGGCCGGTTGCAGGGCCTCCAGCGCCGCCGGCGCGCAGGCGTCGCCGCGCAATGCCTGCTCCAGCCGGGCGATGCGCTCGCGCAATTCATCGTTCGCGGCTTCCCGCTGGGCCAGCAGGACCGCCCCGTCCACCGTCCGGATGCCGCCGGATGGCGCCCCGCCCCGGAGATCCGTTCCCGAGCCGCCCATCAGCCAGCCGGCGGCCAACCCGCACAGCAGAATCGCCAGCGCTGCCAAACCCCAGACCCAGGCGCGCTGGTAGCGGGGAATCGCCGCCTCGGCGGCGTAAATCGTGAATTGCTCTTGTTCCTGCCGATTCATCGCGGGTTCCTCAACGTTCGACGGCGAAGGTCGTGACCGGCGTCACCGTGTTGGGCCGAATCGCGCCCTTGAACACCGATTCCTGGCCGCCCCGGATCAGGCGCACCTGAAAAGGCGTCTCCCCGGGATTTTGCTCGTCCTTGCGCGGCGCGTAGCGCACGGCGATTTCGTAGGTTCCCGGCGCGGCCCGGCTCGCTGGCCAGAAGGCGTTCTCTACCGGCCGGTCGCTCAGGCTGGCGCGGGCGGCGTTGGCGTCCACATCCAGGGCGCCGCCACAAGCGGTCGGGTTACGATAATCCAGTTGCTGGCCGGACGGGCAGCGCACCACCAGATCGAGATCGCCCGGACTGTTCCACAACAGCGTCGCGGTAATTTCGCCAGTCGCCGCACCGGCGGCGGACAAACGGCTGGCGAATTCCCGGCGTTCCTCGGGCGTCGGCTCGGCCTTGACCGGTGGTTCGACCTTGGCCAGCGACGGTTCATCCTTGACCGGAGACTCGGTCTGGCCCCGCGATGGTTGCCGCGCCGGTGCAGCCGCTGCCGGGGCGCGCTCGGCCAGCACGTCCTCCAAAGTCCGCGCGGGGGATTCCATCCCCGCTGAAGTACGAGATTCAGTCTCTGCTGGTAGCGCGCCGACCGTCCCCGATGAGGCGCCAGATTCAGTCTTTGCCGGTAGCGCGCCGACGCTATCCGGGAAACCGACGGTGCTCTCCGGCGACGACATCGTGCGCGCGGGCGAGGTCGGCGTTTCCGTGGAGGGAACCGCCGCGCGGTCGCTGACGGGAGCTTTGCTATCAGGCCTGCGCGGACTCTCTGCCGCCGCGACAGCAACCGTGGATTGCGTCGGAACCGTGCGGCTACCGCCAAGAGGTTCCCGAGCGACGGGCGGGGCATCTGCTCCGGCGGCTGGCAACGGACACTGACCGCGCCGCCCGGCGAGTTGCGCCAACAAACTTTCGAGTCGAGTCCGCAATTCGAACTCGGTACGTTGCGCCTGGGTCAAGGCGCGATCCAGGTCGGCATCCGGCGTAAGTCCAGACTTCTCGTCCAAGATGGGAAGTAATGACGACTGCCCCAGTCCTCGCCAGGCGGCTGCAATCACGGCCAACAGCAAGGCGAGCGCGAAAACGCTCCAAAAATACCGGGAGCCCACCACGACATAGCGCCACCCGGTATCGGGCGTGGATTCAGGTTCCGGTGATGAGTCAGACCCCTTCGCCGCTGGTAGGGGTTTGGATTCCAGCGGCGGCTCCAGCGCGGGTTCTGGGATGGCCTGGGATGCCGCCGGCTCCCGGGGTGAAGTTGGCGACGATTCCGGTAACAGCTCAGCGAGCGGCTTCGCTGGCGGCGATTCAGGCGGCGGCTCGCCCCCCGACTCCGGTTCAGCCGCCAGTTCGGGCATGGCGACCTCTGGCATCGCCACATTGCGCGGTAGTTCAGCCGATCCTGGCGCGGACGGCGAAACCACGGGGCTTCGCGCCGGCTCCGCCAGCGTCTCCCAGGGCCGATCCGGCACGAATCCCCAGCGGATCATCACCGGCCGTCCTTCAACCAGAAATACCTCGGTTTCCGCGGGCGCACCCAGTGCCGCCCGCAGCATCGCGCCCAGTTGCGCCCGGCGGGCTTCCGCCGAACCGGCATAGCGCTCCGCCACTTCCCGCCCGCGTTTGAGCAGGTCGTGGACCTGGGCCAGCATCGGCTGACGCTGCTCCTCCGGTAGATCGCTCAGCGCCACCGGCGGGTGATCGGGATCGCCTTCGGTATACCAGTCAATGCGGTTATTGGCCCGATCCACCACCGGTTCAGCCAGAAAGCCCGCTGTTTCCGGTCCCAGTTCGCTGGCCAGCACCGCCCGGATTTGCGGGTACAGGGCGTGCAACGGCTGGCCGAAGCCGCCGGTCTCGCGTATCCCGGCGAAGGAGTCACTGCTGAGAAGAATCTGTTCGATCATGCCCGCCACGCCTCGCACTGTTCCCTGACTGGATGATTTTCCCAGTTAACGTGCTGGCGCGCCGGGCATTGCCGCCGAGGCCGATGCATCGGCCGGCTCGGTCAGGGCAATATCAATGCCACCACCACCCAGGGTCAGATCAAGACCATACTGCACGTTTTGCAGGTACAGCATGACGCCCTTCTCGTTGCGCAGCACGGCATGGCCACCACCCTGAACCACGGTCAATCCTCCTTCGACCGCGATATAGCGCCCGGTGAAATCAGCCAGTTCCCGCAGGCGGTAAACCTGGCCGAGCGCGTCCACCTTGGCGATACCCAGCGTCAACCCCTTGATTCCCGACACGGTGAACGGATATTTTCGCCCCTGAAATTCCAGTGCGCCCTGCCCCTGCTGGTAGCCGACCAACAACCCGAACGAGGTGCTGGAAAAGGCCAGGCGGGCGTCCGGCCGCTTATCCTGAGCCAGGACCATACCCGTTCCGGCGACCAGCGCCGCCATCAACATCATTCGTGCGAATCGCATCGCTTTTCTCCCATTGCTGTAAATTCAGGCGGCCGGGATCGAATACCGGAACCCTTCATACTGGTTCAGCAACATCTTCTCCAGTTCGCGGCCAAGGTCCACTTTTGGAGCGCTGTCCTTAACGCTGCCGCGCGAGCAACTGTCCAGCGGCCAAGCCCCGACCGTCTCGTCGAGGTTGACTTCCTTCCACTTGGGATGGCCGGTCTGCCGGAGCGTGCCGAGGTTGGCGCGAAGAACCTGGCCCAGTTTCGCCAACTGCTGGCAGCGCTGGACA
>JAGTSD010000029.1 GCA_018262135.1 Pseudomonadota bacterium
CGGGCTTCGGCCTCCAGCGCTTCGTCCTGGGCCAGGGCGCGCAGGTCCGGGTCGCTGTCCCGACTCATCTCGCGGGCCGCGTCCAGATCGTCCAGCACCCGGCGATAGGTCCAAAACCCGCTCGCCACCGGCTCCAGTTGAGAATATTCCATCGACAGGGCACGGAAGCGATCGCTGTCGCCGATGATTGCAGGTTCGGCCAGCAGCGCACCGACTTCCTCATGGCGGGAGGCCAACTGTTCCAGCTTGGCCAGCATGGATGGATTCATCGGCAGGGATTTGCGCCGTTGAGGCGGTACAGGGTCTTGATCAGGTTCAACATGTCGGCATCGCCCTGGGCGGCGGCTTCGCGCAGGCCGGCGCAGGGCGAATGAATCAGCTTGTTGGTCAACAGGTTGGCGAGGAGGTTCAGGACCTCGGTCGGATCCTTGCCCTGGGCCAGTTGCCGTTGGGCGCGCGCCAGGGCCTCGTCGCGGACCGCCTCGGCCTGCTGGCGCAGGGCGCGGATGCTGGCGACGCTGTCCTGGGCACGCAGCCAACCCATGAAATGCTCGACCTGGTTATCAATAATCTCCTCGGCCTGCGCGGCGGCGGCCTCCCGGGATCGCAGGTTCTCCTGGATGATGTCCTTGAGATCGTCCACCGTGTATAGATACACGTCGTCCAGATCGGCCACTGCCGGATCAATGTCGCGCGGCACCGCCAGGTCCACCATGAACATCGGCCGGCGACGGCGCTGCTTCAGGCAGAACTGGACCAGCGCCGCGTCCAGCATCAGGCCGGGGCTGGCGGTGGCAGCGATGACGATATCGGCCTCGCCCAGATGAGCGGGGATTTCATCCAGGCCAATAGCGTAGCCGTCGAACGGCGCGACCAGGGCGTGCGCCCGCTCCAGGGTGCGGTTGGCGACGATCAGCCGGCCCACGCCGTTGTCGTACAGGTGACGGGCGACCAGCTCGATGGTGTCGCCCGCACCGATTAGCAGCGCGGCGCGCTGGGGCAGATCACCGAAAATCTGTTTAGCCAAACCCACCGCCGCGAACGCCACCGACACCGGGCTGGCGCCGATGCGGGTATCGGTACGCACCTGCTTGGCCACCGCGAACGTGTGTTGAAACAGCCGGTCCAGCCGGGCGCCCAGGGTTCCCGCGTCGTTGGCGGCCTGATAGGCGGCCTTGACCTGCCCCAGAATCTGGGGTTCGCCCAGCACCATCGAATCCAGGCCGGACGCGACCCGCAGAATATGGCGCACCGCCTGCTGGTCAGCATAGCGGTACAGATAGGGTTGCAAATCCGTCGTCCGCAGCAGGTGATAATCACCGAGCCATTCGATCACCTGGCCGCTATCGCAGTCGTTCAGGCCGCAATACAGCTCAGTACGATTGCAGGTCGACAGAATGGCCGCTTCATGAGCACCGCCCCGGTCGAGCAAATCCCGCAGGGCGTTGCCGACCCGGTCGGGCGCGAACGCCACCCGCTCGCGCACGCCGACGGGAGCGGTCCGGTGGTTGAGGCCAAGAGCCAGAAGAGACATGGAGCGCAGTCGGATCAAGCCGGAAAATTAAAGGTGATTCTGCGGGATAAAACCGGTCCATGGCAAGGTCATACCGCCATTGGATTATACTGTGAACGGGTCGCAGTCCTGCGGGCGCGAACGTCGCGCCCGCAGGAGATGAATACCGACGATCCGTTCCCCCTCTTCGTTTCGCGCGGCCTTCCTGGCCGCTGGACCGCGACGCGCGCTGGTAATGAACAGATTTTTGAAAGCCTTGGGTTTCAGCGGCCTGCTGTTGAGCGGCTGCGCCACCGTGGTCGACGCCCAGGCGCCGACCGAATCGGAATTTCCGATCCGGCCCGTCATGCAGCCCAGCCCCCGCGCCGAGTTGATGTATGAGGTGCTCGCGGCGGAACTGGCCGGCAAGCGCGACCAGTTGAACGTGGCGCTGGAACACTACCGCAAGCTGGCTGTCGCCAGCGATGATCCCCAGATCGCCGAACGGGCGGCGATGCTGGCGCTACTGATGAAGGACCACGCCGCCGCCCTCGAATTGACCCGGCGCTGGCGCACCCTGGCCCCGGCCAGCGACCAGGCCCGTCAAGCCCTCGCGCTGGCGCTGCTGCGCAATGGCCAGGTGGATGAAGCCGCCCCCTATCTCGAAGCGGTGCGACAGGCCGCCAGCAGAAAGGACAAGCAGGAGGGTTTCGCCACTGTGGCATCGCTGCTGAGTCAGGTGGAGGACAAGCAGGCAGCCCTGCGGGTGATGCGGCAGTTTGGTGACCGTTATCCACGTTCGGCCTTCGCCCGGTATTACCAGGCGATGCTGGCCGCCGCCGCTGGCGACCGTCCGCTGGCGCTGGCCAGTCTGGACCGGGCGCTGGCCCAGAATCCCAAACTGGTTCCAGCCTATCTGTTGCGCACCCGCCTGCTGATGGACCAGGGCGACCGCGCAGCGGCGCTGGCGGGAATGGCCAGGGCAGTCGCCATCCTGCCGCGCGACCGCAGCCTGCGGATGAACTACGCCCGCCTGCTGGTGGACGCCGGGCAACTGGACAAGGCTCGCCGCGAGTTTGCTACCCTGCTCAACCAGAACCCCAAGGATACCGATTCAGTCTACGCGCTGGGGGTGCTGGCGACCGAAACCCGCCAGTTCGATCTGGCCGAGAGTTATTTTCTGGAGCTGATCAAGCGCAATGTCCGGCTGGCCGACGCCTATTTCGAGCTGGGCCGGATCGAGGAGCAGCGCGGCGACTACGCCAAGGCCAACGAGTGGTACGGACGAGTGTCCGGCGAGGAGCGCTACCTGACCGCCCAGTTGCGCAAGGGCGTGATGCTGGCCAAGGCGGGCGAGACCGCCGCATTCGCCCAGCACTTCGAGGTCCTGCGCCGCGACCAGCCGCAAAACAGCATCACCCTCTACCTGGCCGAGGCCGAAGCGCTGCGCGAGGCCGACCGTTATCAGGAGGCTTTCGATGCTCTGGAGCGGGGACTGGCGATGCATCCCAACGACAAGGAGTTGCTGTACGCGCGGGCGCTGGCGGCCGAAAAGCTGGACCGGCTGGATGTTCTGGAGCGGGATCTGCGCGCCATTCTCGCCGCCGACCCCAAGAACGGGCAGGCCCTCAATGCGCTCGGCTACACCCTGGCCGACCGCACCACCCGTTACCCGGAAGCGCTGGGCTACATCGAGCAGGCGCTAGCACTGTTACCCGACGATGCCGCCGTGCTCGACAGCATGGGCTGGGTGCAGTACCGGCTGGGCGATCATGCCAAGGCGCTGGAGTATCTGCGCCGGGCCTATCAGGCCAATCCCGACGCCGAAATCGCCGCCCACCTGGTCGAGGTGTTGTGGGCGAGCGGCCAGCGCGAGGAGGCCAAAAGGATCTGGCGGGAGGCGCTGCGGAAAAATCCCGACAGTCCCCACCTCCTCCAGCTCAAGGAAAAGCTGGGCGAGTAGCACCGTTGACCGCTGGCCTTTGAACCATCAACCGAGAGTAACGCCAATACGTCAATCATTTAAATGAGATGTGTGACAAAGCTCTAGCCCGCCGGCTACCCTACGCTCGACTGGTTACGCCCTTCGAAAACGGAATCACTATCTTTTTGATTCTCTCCGACTCATAAAAAGCAGCCGCTCGAACAAATGCACGTCCTGCTCGTTCTTGAGCAGCGCCCCGTACAGCGGCGGAATCAGCTTGCGCTGGTCGCCGCGCAGCGCCTCGGGCGGGATGTCCTCCGCCACCAGCAACTTGATCCAGTCCAGCAGTTCGGAGGTGGACGGCCGTTTCTTCAGCCCCGGCACCTCGCGGATTTCAAAAAACGCCTCCAGCGCCTCGCTCAACAGCCGTTTTTTCAAATCCGGGTAATGCACCCGCACGATCCGCTCCATGGTCTCCTTGTCGGGGAAACGGATGTAGTGGAAAAAGCAGCGGCGCAGAAAGGCGTCCGGCAGTTCCTTCTCGTTGTTGCTGGTGATGATGATGACCGGTCGATACCTGGCCCGAATCGTCTGCCGGGTCTCGTAAACGTGGAACTCCATCCGGTCGAGTTCCAGCAGCAGGTCGTTGGGAAACTCGATATCGGCCTTGTCAATCTCGTCAATCAGGACCACCGGCTGGATGTCGCAGGTGAACGCCTCCCACAGCTTGCCCTTGACGATGTAGTTGCCGATGTCGTGGACCCGCACGTCGCCCAACTGCGAATCGCGCAGCCGCGACACCGCATCGTATTCGTACAAGCCCTGCTGCGCCTTGGTGGTGGACTTGATATGCCACTGAATGAACGGCCGGTTCAGAGCCAGCGCGACTTCCTCGGCCAGTTGGGTTTTGCCGGTGCCCGGTTCACCCTTGACCAGCAACGGCCGACCCAGGGTCACGGCGGCGTTCACCGCCATCATCAGATCGTCGGTGGCGACATAGCGGTCGGTGCCGCTGAAACGGGGGGAGGACATGGGAACGAAGTCTCCTATATGCCTATGCAGCATATCAAAGTGAAAATTTATTATATTTTCCGAATAAACTTTTCTGATACCGTTGCGTGATTGGACACTCTAAGCTTGACGATCATTCTAATCATTCACGGTGTGCGAGAGGAAAAATATGAAGGCGAATAACATCCTGGAAACCATCGGCAACACGCCCCATGTCCGCATCAACCGGTTGTTCGCCGACCGCAAGGTCGAGGTCTGGATCAAGCTGGAGCGGGCCAATCCGGGCGGCAGCATCAAGGACCGCATCGGCCTGGCGATGATCGAGGACGCCGAACGGCGCGGCCTGCTCAAGCCTGACAGTATCATCGTCGAACCTACCTCCGGCAACACCGGCATCGGGCTGGCGATGGCAGCGGCAGTCAAGGGCTACAAGCTCATCCTGACCATGCCGGAATCCATGTCGCTGGAGCGGCGGCGCTATCTGGCGGCGCTCGGCGCGGAACTGGTGTTGACGCCCAAGGAAAAGGGGATGCCTGGCGCGATCGATAAGGCGCAGGAACTGCTGCGGGACACGCCGAACGCCTGGATACCGCAGCAGTTCGAGAATCCCGCCAACGTCGAGATCCACCGCCGCACCACGGCGCGGGAAATTCTCAGCGATTTTCCTGAAGGACTGGATTATATGATCACTGGCGTCGGCACCGGCGGCCATATCACCGGCTGCGCCGAGGTCATGAAGGAAAAATTCCCGAAACTCAAGGTATTCGCGGTCGAGCCTACCGCCTCGCCCGTCCTCAGCGGTGGCCAGCGCGGTCCGCATCCCATTCAGGGCATCGGCGCCGGTTTCGTGCCGGCGGTGTTGAACACGGAGATGCTCGACGGCATCGTGCAGGTCACCCACGAGGATGCTTTCAAATACGCAGTACGCTGCGTCAGGGAGGAAGGCATTTTCATCGGCATTTCCTCCGGGGCCTCGCTGGCTGCTGTTTCCCAGAAGCTGCCGGAAATACCCGACGGCAGCCGGGTGCTGACCTTCTGCTACGACACCGGCGAGCGCTATCTGTCGGTGGCGGGATTGTTCGAGTAGCCCCGGACTCGCCTGGCAGGCGGGCCAGTTTTTGAACGAGGCTGCTGTGGCAGGGGGGTCAAAAACGCGCTCCCAACCGGAAATGATCTAACCTTTACAGGCGCGATCATAATTCCATCAAGCCACCTTGGGAGGCACCTGCCGGTATGAGTCAATACGATAGCATCCATCGCCGTTCGCTGGCCGATCCGATCGGGTTCTGGGGTGAAGCCGCCGCAGAAATTGATTGGTTCAAACCATGGGACAAGGTGCTGGACGACAGTCGGGCGCCTTTTTACCGCTGGTTCGTCGGCGGGGAACTCAATACCTGTTACAACGCTCTCGACCGGCATGTCGCCAGGGGCCGGGCGGATCAGGCGGCGTTGATTTACGACAGCCCCGTCACCGGAACCATCCAAACCTTCACCTACCGCGAGATGCTCGACCAGGTCTCACGCTTTGCCGGGGTGCTCCAGCGGCTCGGCGTGAGCAAGGGCGACCGGGTGGTGATTTACATGCCGATGGTCCCGCAGGCGGTGGTCGCCATGCTCGCCTGCGCCCGGCTCGGCGCTATCCATTCGGTGGTATTCGGCGGCTTTGCCCCCCACGAACTGTCCACCCGCATCAACGACGCCGGTCCCAAGGTGGTAGTCTCGGCCTCCTGCGGCATCGAGGTCGCCAAGGTCCTGCCCTACAAGCCGCTCCTCGACGCCGCGCTCGAACTGGCCACCCACAAGCCAACCGCCTGCGTCATCCTGCAAAGGCCGCAAGTCCAGGCTCCGCTGATTCCTGGCCGCGATCACGACTGGGACGAACTCATGGCGGCGGCAAGCCCGGTGGATTGCGTTCCGGTAGCGGCGACCGACCCGCTCTATATCCTGTACACCTCGGGCACCACCGGCCAGCCCAAGGGTATCGTCCGCGACAATGGCGGCTCATCCGTCGCCACTAAATGGACGATGCAGCATTTCTACACCATCCAGCCCGGCGAGACGATGTGGGCGGCCTCGGACGTGGGCTGGCAGGTCGGCCATTCCTACATCGCCTATGGCCCGATGCTGCACGGCGCCACCGCCACCCTCTACGAAGGCAAGCCGGTGGGCACGCCGGACGCCGGCGCGTTCTGGCGGGTCATCAACCAGCACCGGATTCCCGTGCTCTTCACCGCCCCCACCGCCTTCCGCGCCATCAAGCGGGAAGACCCCAACGGCCTCTTGATCAGGAAATACGACCTGTCCCACTTCCGCGCCCTGTTCCTGGCCGGGGAGCGTTGCGATCCCGATACGTTGCAATGGGCGGAAGAACATCTCAAGGTGCCGGTGATTGATCACTGGTGGCAAACCGAAACCGGCTGGGCGATTGCCGGCATTCCGTTGGGCATCGAGCGACTGCCGGTGAAATACGGCTCGACCAGCAAACCGATGCCGGGCTGGAACGTGCAGGTTTTGGGAGCGGATCGCCAGCCGGTCGCCACCGGACAGGAAGGCGCTTTGGTGATGAAGCTGCCGATGCCTCCGGGCGCTTTCACGACGCTGTGGAACGCTGAAAAGCGCTGTCGAAGCGCCTATTACGAGGAAAATCCGGGGTTTTATACGACCGGCGACGCCGGCTTTATTGACGAAGACGGCTACATCTTCGTCATGGGGCGGGTGGACGATGTGATCAACGTGGCCGGACATCGCCTGTCCACCGGCGCCATGGAAGAAGTCCTGGCGTCGCATCCGGATGTGGCGGAATGCGCGGTCATCGGCGTCACCGACCCCATGAAGGGCGAACTGCCGCTCGGCTTCATCGTCCTGAAGAGCGGCGTCACCCGTTCGGAGGAGGAGATCGTTCAGGAAGTCATCGCTCTCGTGCGCGAGCGCATCGGCCCGGTAGCGGCGTTCAAGACCTCGGTCGTCGTCAAGCGCCTCCCCAAGACCCGCTCGGGCAAAATCCTGCGGGGGACCATGCACAAGATCGCCGACAGTGCTGAATACAAGGTACCGGCCACCATTGACGACCCGGCCATCCTTGATGAGATCGAGGATGCGCTGAAGACGGTTGGCTATGCCAGGAAGGATTGAGGATTGAGGATT
Source organism: Pseudomonadota bacterium (assembly GCA_018262135.1). Lineage (GTDB taxonomy): Bacteria > Pseudomonadota > Gammaproteobacteria > Competibacterales > Competibacteraceae > Contendibacter. Next base: position 7,572 of record JAGTSD010000029.1, read on the forward strand.
GAGGCCGGGGCGGCTTGCCGGTCGCCCCGGCTTTCAAGAACACTGCTGCTCCAAAATCCCTCATCGCGCGGCGCTCACCCGCCAGCGACCGGTCGGGCAAGCGTCTCCCGATTCAGGAGACGCGCCTAACCATCAGCCGGGACCCGACTCTCAAGCCTTGGCCAAATGGTTGCGGATGAATTCATATTCAGCCTGAGTGGCCTTCTCAGCGTCGCCGCCCACGAAATCGGCCAGTTTGCCGCCGACTAGCGGAATCCCGCACTTGACTTCCAGTTGCACGTCGTTGACGCAGCCACCACCCTGCGTTCGTATTTCCATGGCACCCTTGATATTGACCGGGACACCCGCGATATCAATCTCGAACTGGCAACGATAGGGGCCGCCGGTTTTTCCCTCCCACTTTTCGCTCTGGACGATGGTGTTCCAGGGGTTAAGGAATTTCTTGAGCAACCCTGGCACGTCGGCCGGGATTTCCCGCTTGACCTTGACCGTGTAACGGCCTTCGCTGCCGGCGCATTCCAGTACCTCGACGTTGCGCGCCCCGATTCCCTCATACTTGACCTTCATGAAGTCGGGATCGTGAAACAGGCCAAAAACCGTATCCACATCCTTGGCATACTCATGCAGGGCTTTAATCTTCATTATGTTCTCCTCGTTATGGGTGAATTGGGAACCTGTTCTATGCCACAAACCACAACCGTATTGCCCGCCGAATGGACGCCGCAGGACGCCATCCTGCTGACCTGGCCCCACGCCGACAGCGACTGGCGCCCCTGGCTGGACCAGGCCGACCGCACGTTCGCCGCGCTAGCTACCGCCATCAGCCGTTACGAAACCGTTCTCATCAACTGCCACGATACCCAGCATAGCCAGCACCTGCGCGGACTGCTGGCCACCGCCGGCGCCGATCTCGAACGCTGCCGGCTTTACCTCGCGCCATCCAACGATGTCTGGGCGCGCGACCATGGCCCGATCACCGTCTATCGCGATGGCCGGCCGGCGCTGCTGGACTTTCGCTTCAACGGCTGGGGCGGCAAATATCCCTGCGATCTCGATGACCGCATCACCGCCCGACTGCACGCCCTGGGTGCGTTCGGCGCGACCCCGCGCGAACCCGTCAGCCTGGTTCTGGAAGGCGGCAGCATCGAAACCGACGGCCAGGGACCACTGCTGACCACCGCCGAATGCCTGCTGAATCCCAACCGTAACGGACTGAATCAGGCGGAAATCGAACAGCCGCTACGGGACACGCTCGGCATCACCCGGTTCCTGTGGCTGCGGAATGGCCATCTGGTGGGCGATGATACCGACAGCCATGTGGATACGCTGGCACGTTTTAGCGATCCGCGCACGATTCTCTATCAGAGCTGCGCTGATCCCGCTGATCTGCATTTCGAGCCACTGCACGCGATGGCCGAGGAGTTACGGGCATTTCGGACCGTGGCCGGCGAACCTTACCGCCTGATCGAACTGCCACTGCCCGCCGCTCAGTACGATGAAGAGGGCAAACGCCTGCCCGCCGGTTACGCCAATTTCCTGATTCTGAACGGCGCAGTGCTGATGCCAACCTACGATGATCCCCTGGATGGGGTGGCCCTGGCGCGGCTGCAGGACTGTTTTCCAGACCGGGAAGTGCTCGGCATTCCCTGCGCGACCCTGATTCGTCAGTACGGCAGCCTGCATTGCGTGACCATGCAGTTGCCGGCGGGGGTTCTGAATGGAAGGTTGAAGGCTACATGAACTCTTGCAGCAGATCGTTCAGGAACCGCAGTCCGAATTCGGTCGGCTGCAATCGTTCGGAATCCGCCTCCATCAACCCACGTTCCCGCGCACGGCCGAGGCCCGGCTCCAGCGCAGTCGGCGGCAACCCCGTCCGCTCCTCGAACAACGCCGCCGGTACGCCTTCCACCAGCCGCAGCGCGTTCATCAGGAACTCCACCGGCAGATCGGCCTCGCCAATCGGCGCATCGCCGCCGATGCTGGCTGGCGTTCCCGCCATCGCCAGATAATCGCGCGGCTGCTTGAGCTTCCACAGCCGATGAATTCGCCCGGCGGCGGGGTCGGTCAGCTTGCCGTGCGCGCCAGCGCCGATGCCGAGATAGTCGCCAAATTCCCAGTAGTTCAGATTGTGCCGGCAGCGCCGGTTTTCGCGGGCGTAGGCCGACACTTCGTACTGCCGATAACCGTACCGGGCCAGTTCAGCCTGGGTGCGCTCCTGCATGAGGCTGATCGTCTCGTCGTCCGGCAAGGTCGGCGGCGACTGGTAAAACCGGGTATTCGGTTCGATGGTGAGCTGGTAATACGACAGATGGGCCGGTTGCAGAGCGACGGCATTGGCGATGTCGGCCAGCGCCTGCTCGACCGTTTGCCCCGGCAGGCCGAACATCAAATCCAGATTGAAATTCTCCAGTCCGGCAGCGTGGGGGGCCTCGGCGGCGGCGAACGCTTCGCGGCGGGCGTGAATCCGCCCCAGGCGCTGCAACTGCTCGTCGTTGAAACTCTGCACGCCAATGGACAGCCGGTTGATGCCGATTTCCCGGAATTCGGCGAACTTTCCTTGTTCCACCGTCCCCGGATTTGCTTCCAGGGTGATTTCCGTATCCGGCCGCAGCGGCAACCGGGCGCGCAGGCCCGCCAACAGCCGATCCAGCGCCTCAGCGGAGAACAGGCTGGGGGTGCCGCCGCCGATGAATACGCTCTCGATCCGCCGTCCCCAAACGCGCGGCAAATCCTGTTCCAGATCCGCCAGCAGCGCGTCCACATAGGCCGATTCCGGCACCGGACCACGCGCCTCGTGGGAATTGAAGTCGCAGTACGGGCACTTGCGCGCACACCAGGGGATGTGAACGTACAGCGCCAGCGGGATCGGCGCGGTGAATTCCGGCGTCGCCATGCGTTCAGTCCGCCGCCAGCGGAACCGGGTCCAGCTTCAGCGCTTGCGCCAGTTGCGCCAGCACCCGACCGC
>JAGTSD010000030.1 GCA_018262135.1 Pseudomonadota bacterium
TAACGTCGCTCTGGGTATACCGCACCAGGGTACCATCAGCGAGCAAGCCATCGTACTGGCCATCGTCGGCGGTGGTGTAGCCATACGAGCCCCGGATGACGTTGTTGCCAAAGGTGTACTGGCCGGTCACATAAATGTTTTCGCCATCGCCACGGTACAGGGTGTTGACGTCACCCTGTTCGTAGGCGAGGGTCACGGCGAAGGGGCCCGAGTTATAACCAAACGCCACGGCCCATTGATCGCCATCCCAATTGGGGGCAGTGGGTAAAACGGTATCGAAACTGGGACCTTCCAATGCCATGTAGGTGGCGCCGGCGAAGAACGGGCCATTCTTGTAGGACATCGAGAGGTTCCACATGTCGATGTCATTGCTCAGGTTGCTAGGCAACCTGTTATCAGCCGCCCCCGGTCGCGTGCACAAGTCGCTTGTCACCTGAGGATCGCTGGGCGGGCAAGAGCCGTTCATGACCAGCATCGCCTGGAAGCCGAAACCGCTCCAGTTGGGCGAGGAGTAGATCAGGCTGTTATCCATGCGCAGGCCGAAGGTGTTCCCCAGATAGGTACGGTTATCGAACACCTTGCTGCTGTTGAAGATATCGCCAATGCCAACCACGTTGTAATACGGCGTCCACTGGGTGCCGGCGGTGACCGAACCCCAACTGTTACCCCTCAGGCCGACCCACTTCGGGCGGTTGCTGTTGAGATTGCCACCCTCGGTCACGTCCACGCCGAACTCATACTGGTAAATGGCGCTCAGACCACCACCCAGATCTTCCTCGCCCCGCACGCCCAGGCGGGAAGCGTTGTTGTAGACATCCCACGCATCGGAACCGCCTCGGATCCGCAATAACTCACCATTTAATTCAACGTAGTCGGAATCCCATTCATCGTAATCGACCGACACCCGGGCGGAACCGTACAGGGTCGTATCAGCATAAGCGGCGGAGCCAAAACCAACCAAGCCAGCGGCAACGGCCAGCGCAAGAGCAGACTTTTTCATCGCATAACTCCTAGGTTTGTGTTGTATGTACACAACAAAAGGGCGTTCAAAACTCATGGAGTGACTTTATACGCATTCTGAAGCAGAAACGCAACTGATATTTTCAAAAAAAACACAAAATTTTAGTTTCGTTTTAAAAAAACAACATTTTGTTGCTTTGATGACTATTTTTAACAACAAACTCACGTACCTCAAAAATAGACCGTCTAGACTGTAGGCGAGCCCTTCACGACCACCCATACACCCATGCTTCCCTGGACCCTCGAACAAGTTGTTGCTTTCGCCCCGGACGCCGCTTCGGCCAAGGCGGCGCGCGGCGTGGCGCGGCCTGGCCAGTGGCCGATGCTGGGTCAAAACGACCGCGCGCTGTGGGGCGAGTGCCAGGGCAGCGGCAGTGTTCCCTACCAGATCGGCATCGCTCTCGACCCTGGCGAGCCCGTTTTTCAGTGTAGCTGTCCCAGCCGTAAATTTCCCTGCAAACATGCCATCGGTCTGTTGCTGCTGGCGACGGGGCAGCCGGATGCAGTTCCCGTGGGCGGGCCACCCGCCTGGCTGAGCGACTGGCTGGTCAAGCGCGAGCAGAGCGCCCGGCGCAAGGCATCGTGCGCCGCCGAGACCGATGTAGACCCCGAACAACAGGCCAAACGGGCAGCGGCCAAAGACAGGCGAACCGCCGAGCGGCAGCACAAGGTCGAGGCGGGACTGGAAGAATTGGAACGCTGGTTGCGCGATCTGGTTCGACAAGGTCTGGCGCACGCCCAGAAACAACCCGCCCGCTACTGGGACGCCATGGCGGCGCGGCTGGTGGATGCTCAGGCGCCGGGCCTGGCGCGCTGGCTGCGGGAGATGGCCAGCATTCCGGCCAGTGGCGAGGGTTGGAGCGAGCGGCTGCTGGCGCGGCTGGGGTTGCTGCAACTGTTGCTGGCAGGCTACCGGCGGCTCGGCAGCCTGCCGGAGCCGTTGCAGGCCGACATTCGTTCCGCCATCGGCTGGACCTGGCAGGAAAGCGATTTGCCGGCTGGCGCCTGGATTCGCGACCGCTGGTTCATGCTCGGCCAGCGGACTTACCAGGAGGACCGTCTGCAGGTGCGGCGCAGTTGGCTGTGGGGCCGCGACTGCGGACGGCTGGCGCTGCTCCTGGATTTCGCCTATCAGAACCAACCACTGCCGGTCATCCCGGCGCCAGGAGTGTGGCTGGAAGCGGAACTGGGCTTTTTTCCCAGCCACTATCCGTTGCGGGCATTGTTGCGCAATTCCACGCCGGTCGAGGATCGGACCATGCCGCCCGCGCTGGCCGATGGCGCGGCACCACTATTAGCGGCACCACTCTTAAATGAGTATGCCGAGGCGCTGGCCCGGCAGCCGTGGCTGGAGCTTTGGCCGGCGACGCTGGCTGAGGCCGTACCGGTGCGCGGCGAAGCCGATATCTGGTTGCTGCGCGACGCTACCGCCCATCTGTTGCCCTGCCATCCCGGTTTCGCTGATCGCTGGCGGCTGTTTGCGCTGAGCGGCGGCTGGCCGTTGACGGTGTTCGGCGAATGGAACGGTCAACAGCTCTGGCCGTTGAGCGCCTGGCGCGGCGACCGGTTTACGGCGTTCTGAGGGTAGAGCAATGACATGGCAAAACCTGGTCACCTGCGCTCTGCTGGGTACCGAGCGCCAGGCGCCGGAGTGGCCAGCCGGCGATGATGCGCTCGGCCAACTGCTCTCCCGGCTGGATGCGGACGACCGCGAAGGCGCGCTGCTGCGTGCGGCGGGGGTAATGGCGCTGTGGCGGCGAGCCGGACATCTTCTGGTCCACGATCCGCGACCGCTGCCGCCGCCTTGCGAAGCGGACGATGCGCCCGACTGCGGTCCGTTGGCCCGCCAGCATCTCGCGCTGATGTTGCAAGGCCACCACGCGGAATTCCTGCTCGAATGGCTGAAAACCCTGAGCGTGGCCGGACGGCGGGCGCCCGCGGACTTGTTGCCGGCGCTGCTGGAAGCGGGCGCGGCCCGGATCGGGCTCCGGCCCGCGTTGTTGCCGGTGCTGGGGCAGCGCGGGCGCTGGCTGGCCCAACAGAATCCGGCGTGGGGCTACGCCGTCCAAGCCGATGATGAAAACCTGTGGCAGACAGGCCAGTTTGAGGAGCGGCTGGCGCTGCTGCGTCAGTCGCGGGCGACTCGCCCGGACCGCGCGCTGGAATTGTTGAGCGCCACCTGGGCCGAAGAGCGGGCTAAACAGCGGCGGGAATTCATCGAAGCCCTGGCGGAAGGTCTGAGCATGGCCGACGAGCCATTTCTGGAAGCGGCGCTCGACGACCGCAGCATTGAGGTCACCCACGCCGCTGCCGAACTGCTGGCGCGTTTGCCGGAATCGCGGCTGGTGCAACGATTGACCGCGCGGGCGCTGCAAGGAGTACGATTTCAGCCCGGACGGTTTTTCAAGCACGACCGGCTGGAGGTGGAGTTGCCGGAGGACGATCCCGCGCTGCGCCGCGACGGCATCGCCGATCCGCCATCATCCGTCAAACTGGGCGAAAAAGCCTGGCGCTTGAGCCGGATGGTCGGGGCGATTCCGCCGGCGCTGTGGTCCCAACAATGGGGACGCGCGCCAGCGGAAATTCTGACGGTCAGCCGCGAGAGCGAATGGCGACCAGCCCTGCTGGAGGGTTGGGCGCTGGCGACGCAACGGCATCGCGATCCCGACTGGGCGGAGGCGCTGTTGCCACTTTATCCTGATCACGACACCCTCACCGCCGCCCTGGCCGAGCTGTTGCCGCCCGCGCGGTTCGAGTCGTACCTGTTGGGATTGTTGGGCGATGCTTCCACCGGCGGCCGGGCGGCGGCGCTGGTGCTGTTGAGTCGCGTTCAGCGCCCCTGGACCGTCGCGCTGGGTCGGGCGGTTCTGGGGCAGGTGCGCCAGCGGGTCTGCGAGGACAAGCAACCGGACTGGTGGCTGAGCAACGCGCTGCGCGGTTTTGCCCGCTGGCTGCCGCCGGAGCTGAGCGAGGAAGCCGCCGCCGGCTGGCCGACCGAGGCCAAACAGTGGCCTCAGTGGCAAAAGGCGGTCAACGACTTGCTCGACCGGCTGCGGTTTCGGCGAGCGATGCGGGAGGCTATTGCGGCAGAGGAATCTGCTCAATCCGACTTACCCTCACTTGAATAGCAAACTCCAATGAGCAACCTGTTACGGGAACACGCCGAACAACAATTCGCCGAGGAACTGCACGTCCTGGCGGAAACTGACCAGCGGCCCCGGCCCCCCAACTGGCATCTGTCGCCGTGGGCGGCTGCGACCTATCTGCTGGGCGGCACGCTGCCGAACGGTTTCGCCATCACCCCCAAGTACATCGGCAGCCGCCGATTGATCGAAATCGCCATCGCCACGCTGGCCACCGATCGCGCCCTGTTGCTGCTGGGTGTGCCGGGCACCGCCAAAACCTGGGTGTCGGAACATCTGGCCGCCGCGATTTCCGGCGATTCCACCGCACTGGTTCAGGGCACCGCCGGCACCGGGGAAGAGGCCATCCGCTATGGCTGGAACTACGCCCGGCTGCTGGCCGATGGCCCGTCGCTGGCGGCGCTGGTGCCGAGCCCCATCATGCGCGCCATGCGGGACGGCAGCATCGCCCGGGTCGAAGAACTGACCCGCATTCCCTCCGACGTGCAGGATTCGCTGATCACCATCCTGTCCGAGAAGACCCTGCCGATCCCGGAACTGGACACCGAAGTGCAGGCGACCAAGGGCTTCAATGTGATCGCCACCGCCAACGACCGCGACCGGGGAGTCAATGAGTTGTCCAGCGCCCTGAAGCGCCGCTTCAACACCGTGGTGCTGCCGACGCCGGAGACGCTGGAGGAGGAGGTCGGCATCGTGCAGCAGCGGGTAGCCGCGCTCGGTCGGGCGCTGGAACTGCCCGCCGAAGCGCCGGCGCTGGAGGAAATCCGCCGGCTGGTCACCATCTTCCGCGAGTTGCGCGCCGGGACCACGCTCGACGGCAAGGCCAAGCTCAAATCGCCCAGCGGCTCGCTGAGCGTGGCCGAGGCGATCTCGGTATTGAACAACGGGCTGGCGCTGGCGGCGCACTTCGGCGACGGGCGCTTGCAGGCCGCCGATATGGCCGCCGGCCTGGTCGGGGCGGTGGTCAAGGACCCGGTGCAGGACATCATCGTCTGGCGCGAGTATCTGGAGACCATTATTAAGGAGCGCGACGGCTGGAAGGACCTGTACCGCGCCTGCCGCGAATTGCCCTGAGCCATGAGCGATCCCGTCATCCTCGGCATCCGCCACCACGGCCCCGGTTCGGCACGCAGCGTGCTGAGGGCGCTGGCCGAACTTCAGCCGGATTTGATTCTGGTCGAGGGGCCGCCTGACGCCCAGGAACTGTTGCCGCTGGCCGCTGACGCCGGGATGAAACCGCCGGTAGCCTTGCTGATCTACGATCCCGCCGAACCGCGCCGCGCCGTTTATTACCCGTTCGCCGAATTCTCCCCGGAATGGCAGGCGATCCGGTATGGCTTGGCGAACGGCGTACCTGTGCGATTCATGGATCTGCCCCAGGCCGTCAGCCTGGTGCCGGCGGCGGAAACGGCGGCGGAAACCGCACCAGAGGTCGAAACCGGCGAACCGGTGGATTGCACCGCCGAGGCCGAGACGGCTGAAACCGGGGCCGATACGGACGAAGCTGAAACCCAAATCGTGGAATCCGCGCTGCCCGATATTCGCCGCGACCCGTTGCGCTGGGTGGCGGAAGCCGCCGGTTACGGCGACGGCGAACGCTGGTGGGAACACCTGGTCGAGCAGCGCCAGGACAGCCGCGAACTGTTTCAGGCGATTCTGGAACTGATGACGGCGTTGCGCGCCGAGGCTGACGCCCAGTCGCTGCCGGAAGAGCGGGATCAGCAGCGCGAGGCGGCGATGCGGACTCAGTTGCGGGCGGCGCAAAAGGAAGGTCACGAGCGCATCGCCGTAGTCTGCGGCGCCTGGCACGCGCCGGCGCTGGCGAATCCGCCGCCGGCCCGCGAAGACAACGCCCGGCTCAAGGGTTTGCCGAAACACAAGCTCGCGGTCACCTGGACGCCCTGGACGCACGGTCGGCTGACCCATGCCAGCGGTTACGGGGCCGGCGTCGCCGCGCCGGGGTTCTATCAGCATCTCTGGGAAAGTGCCGGCGAACCCACTAACCGCTGGCTGGCTCGAATCGCCCAACTGCTGCGCGACCACGATCTCGCCGCCTCGACCGCCAGCGTGATCGAAGCGGCGCGGCTGGCCGAGGCGCTGGCCGCCTTGCGCGACCGGCCCAGGGCTACGTTGGAGGAATTGAACGAAGCGGCGCTGGCCGTACTCTGTCACGGCGACGCCACCCCGTTGAGACTGATCGAGGAGCCCCTGCTGATCGGCGAACGGCTGGGCGAAGTGCCGGAGCATACGCCGACCCTGCCGTTGCAGCAGGACTTGCAGCGCCAGCAAAAACGGCTGCGGCTGCCGCCGGAAGCCGGCCAGAGGCTGCTGGAACTCGATCTGCGCAAGCCGACTGACCTGGAGCGCAGTCAACTTCTGCACCGGCTGAACCTGCTCGGCATTGTTTGGGGTCGAACCGAAGCAGCGAGCGGCAAGGGCACGTTCAAGGAGAACTGGCGGCTGCAATGGCAACCGGAACTGGCGGTGGCGGTGATCGAGGCCAATCTGTGGGGCAACACGGTGCTGGACGCGGCTTCCGCCCGCGCTCGCGATCTGGCCCAACGGAGCGAGCAACTGGGTTCGCTGACCGAACTGGTCGAACAAACGTTGCTGGCCGAACTGCCGGACGCCATTGGCGCGGTGATGGAACGCTTACAAAACGTCGCCGCCCTGACCAGCGACATCCCGCATCTGATGGACAGCCTGCCGCCGCTGGCGCGGGTGCTGCGCTACGGCAACGTGCGCCAGACCGACGCCGGCCTGGTCGGGCATGTGGTGGATGGCCTGGCGACCCGCATCGCCATCGGTCTGCCCGCCGCGTGCAGCGCGCTGGATGACGAGGCGGCGCGGGCGATGTTCGGCAAGGTTCAGGCCACCAACGCCGCCATCGGCCTGCTACAGAATCCGGACCAGACTGCCCTCTGGCAGGGCGCGTTGCTGAAACTGGCCGATCAGACGGGGTTGCACGGCTTGCTGGCCGGTCATGCCTGCCGCCTGTTGTTCGATCAAGGTGTGCTGCCACCCCCGGAAACCGCCCGGCGGATGGGACTGGCGCTGTCGCTGGCCAGCGAACCGGCCCAGGCGGCGGCCTGGCTGGAAGGTTTTCTGCACGGCAGCGGTCTGTTGCTGCTGCACAATGATGTCCTGTGGGGGATTCTGGATCAGTGGGTGGCGGGTCTGGCCGCCGAAGCGTTCCCGCCACTGCTGCCGCTGTTGCGTCGCACCTTCGCCCATTTTCCGGCCCCGGAACGCCGCCAGCTCGGCGAGCGGGTCAAGCGGGGCGGGGCAGGGCGGGGCAGGGCGGCAGTCGAGGCGGATGTGGACGCAGCGCGGGCGGATTTGGTGCTGCCACTGGCGGCGAGGCTGCTGGGGCTGGCCTGAACCCCGACTCTACGACGGGCGCGGGCGATCACAGCAAGACAAAGGCGCGGCCGCCAGGCAAGCGATAGCGGCTGAACTCAGCAACATCGTCGGTCATGATCTCGACGATGCCGGTTTCGTTAGCCAACCAGTAAAGCGAGGCGTCAGCCAGATCCATTTCCCGTTTCCCGGGTTCGGTATATTGCTCCATCCAGTTGACCATATCCCGCAAGTGTTGAGCTTGGTATATCCAACCGCTGACCCACCATCTGGTAGCGATCCCGGTCCACCAGAATGTTGTCTACCCGTTCATCCACCTCGGCGGCCCGTTCCGGGCGAATCACGCAGGCGGCGAACAGACGCTGGTATTCGTGTTGCAACTCTGGCGTCAATGCGATGCGACTCACAAGGGTTCTCCCTGCTATTGGTTTTTTCGCGGGCGATGCCGGCGCGCGAAGCGCCGCTGAATTCTGCTAAATTTGCTCATCATGATACCAGCCTCAATCCCCCTGCTCGCGCCAGCCGCGCTGGATGCGCCCATCGCCTGGCGAGACGGACAACCGGTCAGCCGCGCGACCTTTCTGCGCCATGTTGCCGGCGTTGTCCGCCGTCTGCCGCCTGCGCGCTTCATCCTCAATCTATGCGAGGACCGCTACCGGTTCCTGGTGGCGTTCGCCGCCGTGGGCGCGAACGGCCAAACCAACCTGCTGCCGTCCAGCCGCGCCAGCCTGCACCTGCGCCAGTTGGCCGAGGAATATCCCGACAGCAACCAGTTGACGGACAGCGCTATTGATGCCGGGCTGGCGTTGGCTGCGCCGGACTACGCTGGATTCACGGTTCCTGATCTGCCAGGCAAGCACGTCATGGCGATTGCCTTCACCTCCGGCAGCACCGGCCGGGCCAAACCCAACCCCAAAACCTGGGGCGAACTGGCGAGCGGCGCGGCGCAGGCGCGACAACGCTTCGATTTCGCGCCGGGCATCACGATCGTGGCGACCGTGCCGCCGCAACACATGTACGGTCTGGAAACCTCGATCATGGCCCCGCTCGCCAGCGGCGCGAGCGTTCACAGCGGGCGACCGTTTTTTCCGGACGACGTGCGCGCCGCGCTGGAGGCCGCGCCGGCGCCGCGCGTGCTGGTGACTACGCCGGTTCATCTTAAAGCCTGCGTTCGGGCCGGCTTGCACTGGCCCAAAACCCACTTCCTGATTTCGGCGACCGCGCCCCTGTCCCCCGCGCTCGCCGCCCAGACCGAGGCTGCGTTCGCCGCGCCGGTACTGGAAATCTACGGCTGTACCGAAGCCGGCTCCATTGCCAGCCGCCGTACCCTGGACGGTGATCGCTGGCGGCTGTACGACGGTTTCCAGTTGCGCGACGGTTGCCTGTCCGGCGCCCATCTGCCGGAACCGGTCGCCCTGAACGACCTGGTCGAGGAGTGCGGCGAGACGGAATTCAAGTTGCTGGGCCGCCGCGAGGATCTGGTCAATATCGCTGGCAAGCGCACCTCGCTGGGCTATTTGAACCATCAGCTTAGCCAGATCGAAGGCGTGGTGGAGGGCGTCTTTTTGCTGCCGGACGAGACCGGGAACGAAGTTCGGCGGCTGTTGGCCGTGGTGGTCGCGCCCGGGCTGGACGAGCGGCAACTGCTCGCTGCCCTGGCCGAACGGCTCGACCCGGTGTTCCTGCCCCGCCCGCTCGTCAAGGTGGACACCCTGCCGCGCAACGACACCGGCAAGGTAACGCGGGAAGCCCTGCTGGCGCTGCTGGCCCAGGCGCGCCCGACGCCGGACTGTCGCGCATGAATTTCGAGCCACTGGCTATCGCCGCCAATCATCCCAGCCTGGCGGGACACTTCCCCGGCAATCCCATCGTGCCCGGCGTGGTCATTCTGGACGAGGTGATTCGAGCTTTCGAGGCGTGGCGGCCGGGTGAACGCTTGACTGGAATACCAGTAGTGAAATTTCTGGCGCCGTTGCGGCCCGAACAGTCCTTCACCATCCGATTTTTGGAGCCTGGCTCCAACCCGGTTCGTTTCGATTGTGTCCGCGACAATGGTCAGGTGGTGGCGCGAGGTTCTCTGAGCCTGGCTGCGCCGATGACTGGCGGGAATGCGCCATGAATCCACGGGCGCCCCGAATGCGCCAAGGAGTTGGTAATGCCCGCCTACCTGGGTGATGCAGGTGACGACCTGCGCTCTACGCTGCTCCCCGCCGAATTGCTGCCGCTGTTTGACGACCGGTTCGTCAGATCCTGCGATCTGATCGAAGAATATATCTTCCGGCTGGTGGCCAGGATTGCGCGCGAGATGGGACTGGCGGCCGCTCTCGCCGAAGGCGGCAGCGTCGCGGAAATCGCCAGGCGCGCCGGACTCGATCCGGTGGCCGGTCCGCCGCTGCTGGACTGGCTGTTGCGCCTGCTCGCCGAGCGGGGCGCCATCGCGCGCTCGGACACGGTTCCGGTCCGCTTCCAGATCTCGGAGCCGCTGCCCGACCTGGATCCCGCCGAGATCGAAACCGCCCAGGCTGCTCACGACGCTACCGCGCTCCCCTCGTTCCGACTGGCGGCGCTGGCGGCGGAAGGCTACCCGCCGGTCATGCGGGGCGAGACATCCGGGGAATCGGTCCTGTTCACTGCGGATCGAATGACGAACTGGTCTGAATATTTCTCAAATCAGAATCCGCTGTACGCGATCAGCAACGAAATCGGGGCGCGGGCGGTTCGGGGGCGGTTTCCGCATCCGCAGGGGACTCTACTTGAGATCGGGGGCGGATTTGGCAGCGGCGCGATGGCGCTGCTCGACGGCTTCGAGCAGGCGGGAGCGGCGGCCCGTATCACGGCTTACCGCTTTACCGAACTGTCGCCGATCTTCCTGCGGCGCGGCCAGCGTACCCTGGCGTCCCGTCCCGACGCGCGGGGCCGCATTACCTGCGCCCGCCTCGACCTGAACCGGCCGTTCGCCGAAGCGGGCATGGAGCCAGCCAGCCTTTCCATCGTCTACG
>JAGTSD010000238.1 GCA_018262135.1 Pseudomonadota bacterium
CGTTCCACTTCTCGTTGATGGCCGCCAGCACGTCGTCCTTGTCGACCGCCGTGTCATTGGTCAGCGGATTGGTTCGCCGAGGAACAGGGTGCGGATGGAGTCCACGTAGCGCAGGTTGTCGGGGCCACAGATCTTGTCCTGCACGCACTGACTATCCTCGGCATCCACGACGCCTGGAGTCTAACCACCGACATAATCATTCAGTCCCCTCTACCCCATTCATGGGGGAGAGGGCTAGGGTGAGGGGGTAAAGTGTTGATTGCGGCCGCCGGGTCCGAACGCTGGATCGAAGCCCACGCGGAACGGATCATCGTGCGCGAGCGGCTGGCCTGGTGGCAGGTGCCGCTGCTGGCCTGGGTGGTGTTTTTGATCGCGGGGGGCAGTTCGGCGCCATGCGTGGCGCGCTGGGCTTGCTGCCGGTCGTCGTGCCGCTGTTCGTGGTTTTCCTGCTCCTCGGTTGGATAAATCGCTCTGCCCCGCATCCAACCACGCGCTAGACCGTCCAGGCGGTACTCATCAGCACCGCGAAGTCCCGGCGGGACAATACCCGCGCGCAATCGCGCCAGTCCTTTTCGGGCGGTTCCATCGTGCTGGTATAGCGCAAGTCGAAGCCGGTCGCTGCTTGCTGGGCATTGATGTAACTCGTCCATCTTCTCGCCCAGGGTTTCGAGGTCTTCGATCCACTCGTCCTGGATGGTGTCGGGCAGCGAGCCGAACAGGTCATAACGGTCGCGCATCCGCTCCGACAGGCGCTCGTAGATCTTCTCATCCACCGTCTGCTCGTTGACCAGGTTCAACATGTCCACGATCTCGCGCGCTTGCCCGAAGCGTTTGATGCGCCCGATGCGCTGTTCCAGACGGGTCGGATTCCACGGCAGATCGATGTTGATCAACGTGCCCAGGGTTTGCAGGTTCAGGCCCTCGCAGGCGGCATCAGTGGCGACCATGATGCGGATTTCATGCTCGGCCACTCTCCTTTTCAGCACCTCGCGCTCGCAACTGACGCTGTCCCCGCACTGGTACAGCCGGCTGCGTCCCGCGCCCGCGTATAGACCGATGGCCTCATCGGGATAGCGCGCGGCAAGCGCGTCGGCGATCCATCGCGCCGTGTCGTAATACTGGCTGAAAATGATGACGCCCCATTCGAGCCATTTTTCCTGTTCCAGGTAGTGGATGACGGCGTTGAACTTGGGGTCTTGCCCGATGCGTTCCAGCCGGCCGATCAGGCGCGCGAGCACCTCACGCTCCTCGCCGGTTTCGACGGTCACCTCGGCCTCCTGCTCGTCTTCCTCTTCATGGAGGGTGCGGCCCTCCAGCAGCATCCGGGCCGTGTTGAGCCCGGCCTGGATGCTGGAACAGATCCGCTGCTCCATCAGATTCTTCATGAAGCCGCCGCCTTGGCCGCGCCTGGACAGCGCCTGGCCGAACCGGCGCGCTTCCCGGTAAGCCTCGCGGAAGTCTTCGCGGGTCCGCAGCGCCTTGCCCTCGAACAAGGCGTCGAACCCGTGGGGGTCGCGCACCCGTTGGCGATCCGGATGGACCTCGACGCCCACCCTGGTCAACAGACCCGCTTCCTCCAGGCGGACCCGCTTGCGCAACACGATGTGCCGCACCAGCGGGTTCTCGCGCTGAAAGAAGGCAGCACTGGCGATGCGGCGCTCCAACTCTTCTTCCAGAATCTCCCGGGTGTCCCCGGACAGATCCGTCAGCGCCTGGCGAGTCTGCCATTCTCCATGAACCAACCCCAGATCCTGGCGGATGGCGGAAAACAGCCGCCGGGCGCGCGGCTCCTGGGTGGAGTCCACCAACGGCAGTGGCGAGCGCAACAGTTCCCAGGCGAAAGCGGGTTCGGACACCTCCATTTCGCCGGCGAGAATGGGCAGCACCCCGCGCGGGCGATGCCACGGGGCAAAATCGTTGCCGAGCACGAAGCGGCCCTTGCCCTGATGGAGGATGCCCATCAGGTCCCACAAATCCTCGGGCCGGGTCTGGATCGGCGTGGCGGTGCCCAGCAGCACGTGATCGGCGCGCGCTGCGATCTCGCGCATGAAGGCGAGCAATGCGTTGGGCGTGCCGGCGTCGCGGCCAAACCCCTGCCGGGTGCGCGCCCTGTGGGCCTCGTCGAGGATGACCACGCCGAAGCGTAGTCCCAGAAGCTGCTGCTTTTCCAGGGAATCGCGCATCATCAGCCCGGTGGAAACGATGCCGATGCGCACGGGGCACTGGGCGATCCGCTCGCGACCGGCCGGCGAGATGGCGCGCTCCTCCACATCCAGCCAGACCTTGCGCAGCGTGTCCCAGCGGGCGGTGGGGATACCCAGCTTGTCGATCATCTCGGTCTGCCACTGCATGCACAGCGTGGCCGGCGCGAAGATCACCACAGGACACCGCGCCTGCTGTTCCTTGTCGGCCAGCAGACACAGGGCGAGCGCCGCCGCGCCGAGCGACAGGGTTTTGCCCAAACCCACTTCATCAGCCAGCAGCAGCCGTACCACGGAGTGCTGGCGGTAGTGGCGCAGGCATTCGGTGATGAAGCCTTGCTGCCAGGGTTGCAATGAGAGTCCTTCGCGATACAAGGGGGACTCGATCAGTGCGGCAGGCGCGAGTTCCTCGTCCTCCTCGATCTCATCAAAGAGCACCTCGTGCCGGTACCCGCGCCGGCGCACCTCCCGAATGACCGCCTCCGGCAGGGGCCGGGCGGCGGTCCAGAGGAATTCAAACGCCGCCTCGATCCAGGCCACGCCTTCGGGCGATTCATCTTCCCACAGGATTTCGTAGTGCCGCTGCCAGCCGCTGCGCGTCTCATTCATCGAGCCGATGAAACCGAGTTTCCTGCCGTCCGCCAGCGTGATCACCCCTGCCTTGCCGTGTACGAAGCCGCAAACGGTGTCCGGCGCCACCCGGATCGCCTGACCGTGCTTTTGCAGAAACGCATCGAGGCGACGGTAGCGATCGCGGTTCAGCAGCGCTTCGGCCTCCAGGGCCTGTTCATTCCAGCGGCCCAGCATCCTGGCCTCACGCAACTGGGCGACTTTCAGATCGTCCGGGTGGATGTCCACGTTGCAAACGATCTTCACCTCCGGAATGCTCTCCAGCAGCTCGTTGGCTACCTCAAACAGCGAACTCGTGAAATAGCCCGCGATGCGCTTGTAGCTGTGCGCGCCCTGCAAGTGCCGAAGCAGGAAGCTCGTATCCAGGCGGTGGGTTCTGGAGGAAAAGCGGCAGAGGGTCACGAGGGTCTTATACCTTAATCAGCCCTTTGGCTTGACGCCACCCCTGCGACCCAGGCCAAAACCGACGCGGTAAAGGTCTGGCATGTCGATGCGGCCGTCCTTCTTGACATCGAACACACCCAGCCGGATCAGATCCTCCTTGATGCCGTCCCAACCCCGCTCGGCATGTTGCGGCGGCAGACGCTCGATGGGGGCCGCACCCGGTCCACCCGGAAAATCGTGTGTCCACCGTTGTTCAATCAAGGCGTACTCGCAGGGCACAGTCAGGCCGGCCAGTGGTGACATGAATGTTCGTACCCAGGGATAGTCCTCGGCCATTTCATTGACGCGAATTTCCGATGCCTTTTGAATGCCGCGTTTGATGCTTTCGTAATGCAGTGGGAGTGGATGGTCGGGATAGCGTTCCAGGGAGTCTTCCGCGGCTTGACGAATCGCCGCCAGAAACGAACGGGGTGACGTGCGGCCCTTGCCATCGGCTAGATGTCCTACCGACCAGACATAAGGTACGCCGCGCCGCCGGTCTCGCCGCATCCATGGCCCCGCCAGCGCCTCAAACAAGGCGCGCTGGGTCGGCGTTTCCTTTTTGATTTCGTCGGACAGTTGCCAGACGCCTTTCGATTCGACGGGAAGCGCTTTGACCACCGAACGATAAAGCGCGCGCAGCCACTCACCCTCCGGCGCGTTGATCAGCCGTTGCCACAGCAGCCCGTGCAGATCGTGCCGCGCCCAGGTCAGATCTGCTTTCGTG
>JAGTSD010000031.1 GCA_018262135.1 Pseudomonadota bacterium
GGCGGGAGATGGCAACCGCCAGCCGCGACACGCCGAATGCGGCTTATCGTCCAGTAGACGCGGTCCTGGGCGAACTGCCCGGCGGCAGCGGCGAGCGGGCGACGCGGCCGATTCCGGCCACGATTCCGAACACGGCGCGGGAGATTCTGGTGTATGCCCAGGTAGCGACCGGTTACGTCAAGGGCGGCCCGCACCGGTTCCAGATCGCGACCCGGCTGGACAGCGCCCGGGAAGCGGCTTTCTATTTGTACGCCGTCGGCCAGCCGCAGCAGAGTTGGGGCTATAACTCCGACAACGTCTGGCTGCCGATGCCGGCAAATCGGGAACTGATCCTGCAAGCCGAGGGCGAGCCGTTCTTCGGTGACTGGAAGAGTGAGGTGCGGATTATCGGCTATCGGTGAGGAGAGGAGCCGTTCGCTCTCGCACACCCCCGTTAATAGCCCTGAAACAGGAAATCCAGGGCGTTGATCGAGCGCAGTAATGGTCGCAGCCAGGTCTCCGCTTCCGGCGAGTCCACGCCCTGATCCCGGAGCGCCTGCCGGTAGCGGCGCCGGACCGTGACCTGAATGTGATCGAGCGGGTCCAGGCAGAGATTACCCGCTCTTGATCTGACCCCGCACTGCATACCCGAGGGCTGGGACACGATGGCGTCGTGGACCGGGCCGCCGCGACCGTGGAACAGCCGGCAACCAAAACCGTGCGCCGCCGCCAAGGCCACCGCCCGTTGAATTCGGGCAGTGGGAACGATGGACGAAGGATAGCGCGCGGTTTCCCGCCGCGGACATTCGACAGACACCCCGGCGGAAACTATAGTTGCGCGAGGGCCATGCTCGCGGGCGGCGGCGCGGTGACGCTGGCCGAAAGCCCGGTGAAACAGGGTCCACAGACCTTCAACCCTCTCATAAGGAAGCTGTCCATGTCCGTTCCCAGCGACCTGCCGGTCTGGCAAGAACTGAAAGCCCATCACGCCACCATCGCCGACCTGCACCTGCGCGACTTGTTCGCCGCCGATCCCGACCGTTTCGACCGGTTCTCCCGGCGGTTCGGCGATCTGCTGGTGGATTTCTCCAAGCATCGCGTCACCGGGGAAACCCTCGGCCTGCTGATCGAACTGGCCCGCCAGGCGCAAGTGCCGGCCTGGATCGCGCGGATGTTCGACGGGGAGATGATCAACCACACCGAGCGCCGTTCGGTGCTGCACGTCGCGCTGCGCAACCGGAGCAACCGGCCGATCCTGGTCAAGGGCCAGGATGTGATGCCGGAGGTGAACGCGGTGCTGGAGCACATGCGCAAGTTCGCCGACCAGATCCGGCGCGGCAAGTGGCGCGGCCAGACCGGCAAGCGCATCCGCGACGTGGTCAACATCGGCATCGGCGGCTCCGATCTGGGGCCGAAGATGGTCTGCGAGGCGCTGGAGCCCTACGGCGATCCCACCCTGCGGATGCATTTCGTCTCCAACGTGGACGGCGCCCACATCAGCCACGTGCTGGCCGAATGCGATCCCGAGAGCACCCTGTTCATCGTCGCGTCCAAGACCTTCACCACCCAGGAGACCATGACCAACGCGCATACCGCCCGCGCCTGGCTGATCAAGGAGTTGGGCGATGAGGCGGCGGTGGCCAAGCACTTTGTCGCCGTGTCCACCAATGCTGTCGGGGTGAGCAAGTTCGGCATCGATACCGCCAACATGTTCGAGTTCTGGGACTGGGTCGGCGGGCGCTACTCGCTGTGGTCGGCCATCGGTCGGCGGGCGCTACTCGCTGTGGTCGGCCATTGGCCTGCCCATCGTGGTCTATCTGGGCATGGAGAATTTCACCGAGCTGCTGGAAGGCGCGCACGAAATGGACGA
The DNA here is from genome assembly GCA_018262135.1 of Pseudomonadota bacterium. Lineage (GTDB taxonomy): Bacteria > Pseudomonadota > Gammaproteobacteria > Competibacterales > Competibacteraceae > Contendibacter. The sequence continues at coordinate 1,850 of JAGTSD010000031.1, forward strand.
GCATTTCCGCACCACGCCGCTGGAGGAGAATCTGCCGGTGATCCTGGGGCTGCTCGGGGTCTGGTACATCGACTACTTTGGCGCCGACAGCCAGGTGACGCTGGTCTACGACGACTATCTGCGCTCGCTGCCCGATTACCTGCAACAACTGGACATGGAGAGCAACGGCAAGACCATCGACCGCGACGGCCAGAAAGTCGCAGTCGATACCGGGCCGATTCTGTGGGGCGGCCTGGGCAACAACGGCCAGCACGCGTTCTACCAGTTATTGCACCAGGGCACGCACCTGGTCCCGGCCGATTTCCTCGCCCCGGCGCACAGTCCCAACCCGATCGGCGACCATCACCCGATTCTGCTGGCCAACTGTCTGGCCCAGGCCGAGGCGCTGATGGTCGGCAAGACCGAGGCGCAGGCCCGCGCCGAACTGGAGCAGCAGGGCCTGAGCGGCGAGGCGCTGGAGAAGCTGCTGCCCTATAAGGTCTTCCCCGGCAACCGGCCCAGCACCAGCCTGTTCTACCGCCGCCTGACCCCGAAAGTGCTGGGTTCGCTGCTGGCGCTGTACGAGCACAAGGTATTCACCCAGGGTGCGGTCTGGAACATCAATTCCTTCGATCAGTGGGGCGTGGAACTGGGCAAGCAATTGGCGAACGCCATTTTGCCGGAACTGAAGGGCGACCGACCCGCCAGTGGGCACGATGCCTCGACCCTGGGTCTGATCCGTTTCTGCCGCGACGAGGATTGACGGCAAGCGGCGGGCTGGAAGCGGCGGCCAGGAACGCACCGGCGCCGTTTCGGCCCTTTAGGTCGGGCGGATTCAGTAATGCTTTTTCTGTTCGGCCTTGCGTTCGATGGCCTGGCCGGCGGACTTGAGGTCCTGACCGGCCCCCTTGACCGTGTTGCAGGCGCTCAGGCTGCCGGCGAGCATCGGGACCGCGCCCAGCAGCAACAGGGTCAACAGGATGGATGTGCGGTTCATCAGGTAACTTCCTCCAATCAATTCATATTGTTAGGAATTATAGCAGAATTCGGCGCGGTCGTCGGATCGTGGAAACCGCCTGACGATGGCGCCAGCGGCTTGATATACTGAAAATTCAAATAACAGCCATCTGTCTGCAACAGAATCCTGATAGGGGGACCCACCCGATGCTTGGAGAGAGCCACGATCTGTTCCATGAGTTTCCCGAGTACCGGGACCGCATCGCCGAATTGAAGGCCGCCGACCCCAGGTTCGCGCATTTGTACGACGATTACCATGCGGTCAACGACGAAGTGGAGCGCATCGAACTCCAGATCGAGACGCCTTCGGATATGTACACCGAGACCCTGAAGAAAAAGCGCCTGCACCTGAAGGACGAGATTTACGTCATTCTGCGCAGGACGCGGGTGCGGGAGCAGGCCTGAAGGCCGGTCTCTTCATCCCCGCCGATTCCCCGCGAGCGCCGGGTGTTACCACAGACCCACGGCGTTTTTGTTTCCGCATGCTGGGGGTTGAATGACGAATTTACCGGTCAAGGAACCGGCGGCGGTTCCACGTTGCTGGCTGAGTTCGCCGGTGGCGGTGGTCCGACTCGAGTCCGGCTGCGCCGGGGCCGTTCACCGGACGGACCCGCCTCCACTGGCGCAGCCGGGAGCCGATGGGACGATACTGCTGGTGGGCTGGATGGGGTTGCGGATCCAGACCGCGCCCACCGCAGCCAGCCCAGCACCCGGCGTTCGACCGCATTCTGACTGGCTGGCGTCAAATCCCGGAAGATCAACGCTCCGACCCCCAGCAGCAGGGTCAATCCGCCCAGGAAGGTGACCAGTGGTTGCATGAAGGCAATCGCCAGCACGGCCAGCATGGCCAGCAGAACGTGTCGAATTTTCACGGGACGCTCTCCAGCGATCGGTCCTCGGCCCCGCCGGGGCGGCGCGCGAGAATGAACGTGCAATTATCATCCGGCTGGCTGCGTTGCCGGCGAATGTCCCCGGCCAGTTCGGCCAGCAGCGCGTCCGCCAGTTCTTCGAGCGGGCACTGCGGCCGTCCTATCAGAGTGGGCCAGCGCTGGATGAACGCCTGCGGGTCGCTGAGGTGCCAGAGGCCGTCGCTGGCGAGCAGGTAGACCCAGCCCGGTTCCAGCTTCAGGGTGCGGCGGTCGCCCAGACCGCGCAGGAACAGCGGCAGATTGCCCTCATGCAGCTCGAACAGTTCCTCGGTGATGGCCTCGGCATAAAGCTGGGGAGCGCCGAGGGTGCTGCCCAGTACGAAGGCCTGGCTGATCTGGGAATTGGTTTGGACGTGAACCCGTTGCATCCACTGCGCGCCGTCCACCAGGCCGAGCATCGCCATGTGGGTGGCGGGCACGTGGTCCACGGTCAGGCACTGAACCCGCTGCGCGCTCACGGCGTAGACCCGCGAATCGCCGACGTGGAACAGCAGGGCGGGGCCAGCGGGGGGAATTTCGAGCAGAATCAGGGTACAACCGGTTTCCAGCCCGGCTGCCTGGTACTGCCGGTGCAATCGGCGGTGCAGCGCGTCCAGATCGCGGGTAATCGAGGCCAGATTCGCGGCGGCTGGAAGATCGAGGAGGCCCTCGACGGTATTTTCGGCCGCTTCCCGGCCATGGCTATGACCGCCCATGCCGTCGAGCACGGCCAGCCGCCGGTGCCCGGGCGGCCAATCGGGCAGGCGCAGGGTGGTTTCCCGCTCGCGCCACAGCATGCGGGCCTGCCCCTGCCCATCAATGACGAGATAATTGTCCTGATTTTCCAAGCGTCCATGCCCGGTGGGCGAGCGTAACGAACGCACGGCGATTTCCAGGGGCTGCACGGGTGAGGACGGCATGGAGTCGGGAGCGTCCTTGGTGTTCATGGCGGTAGGATGAATCGAAGTCGGTTGGGTCTTGGTGGTCGTGAGAGCGAACACGGCGAGCCCGAAGCTGCCGGCGGGCATCGCCCCGGCTCGGGCGGTTCATCGTCATGCTAGACTAGGCCATAATGCGACTTCACACCGCGCTATCCAACCCATTTGTGGAGCCATCTGGCGAATTCAAGGCTTATGGATCTCGAAAATCGTCCTGAATCACCCGCGAGAACGCACACCACCGGCCAGCCAGCCGAGTCAGGACTGATGCATTATGACGAACCCGCGCCGGCTCTGACCGGAGCGGGCGCGGAGGGTCAGTCTACCCCAGCGCCGGACGCCACGGGATTTTTCGAGCTGGAGACCGAGTTGGCGGTCCTGGAAGGAGGTTGCGAAACCCTGGCTGCCGGGATGGTGATCGGGCCGGTCGAGCGCCGGTTTCGCCTGCTGAGCGAGCTGGGCGGTCGAGGGTATATCTGGCTGGCGCGGGTCGTAACATCGGCCCCGAAAGCGAATGAGGGTCCGCCGGAAGAATTCCGCGCGATCAAGATTTTTCTGCTCCCCACCGCTGGTGCCCGGGAAGCCAGCCGCGACGACCGAACGCTGCGGGCCGATTTGATCGGCTTGCGCAGCTACCTGACCCGGGTCAAGGCGCGGGTGGAGCTGGCCCTGAAACTGGATCACCCGCACATCGCCCGCGCGTATGGCTGGTGGCATGGCGCCGACGGCTGGCCCTTCGTCGAGATGGAATACGTGGATCACCAGCGTGGTCGCAGCCTGACGCAGTTGCTGGGCGAGCAGGGCCGAAACGGATTCCCATTCGAAACCGTGCTGGAATGGTTGCGACCCGTCGCCGCCGCTCTGGATGATGGCCGTCGCGAATGCCGGCTTGCCCACCAGCATCTCGATGCCGACACGGTGTTCGTCACTCAGGAGGGGATGGTCAAACTGTTGGGATTCGGCCTGGCCACCGAACCGCGCGAACCGCGCAGCGTATTGTTCAGCGCGGGTACGTTCGCTGTGGCAGCGGACAGGCCGGTGGAGTCGGTGGCTGTCGAAACCACCTTCCGCCGCGACGTATTTGCCTTGGCGCTGCTGGTCTACCAGTTGCTGACCGGACGGAGCGCCTATGAGGGTCAGAGCGAGCAACCCAACATGGTGCCGCGCCCGGGCGGACTGACGGATGAGACGTGGCGGGTGTTGCGGCGGGGGCTGGCTTATCCCAGCGAGTTGTGTCCGACCGACGCCGGCAAATTCCTGAGCGACCTGGAAGTCGCACAACGGCCGGCCATGGTGAACGGATATCGGCGCGCTTCAGGCTGGAAACGGTGGGGGTTGGCCGCGGCTGGATTGAGCCTGGCGGTGGTGCTGGGTTATGCACTGGTCGGGGGCCATCGTGGCGTGTCGGATTCGGATCGTCCGGCAGCCGGCGATGTCACTCCCGCGACGACTGCTCAGGACGTGGGTTTGAATATTTCTGCGCGGGATGCGGAGCGCGAGAGCGATCGGCGCGCTTTCGAGTCCGCCAGGCGGCTGGATACGTTATCGGCGTACCGACTCTATTTGCAGCATTGCCCGCGCTGTGGTTACGAAAAGGAAGCACAGTCCGCCATCGCGCGTCTGGAGACTCAGGAAAAAATCAGTCAAATCAAGGCGAGTTTTGACGAATCGGCGCGGGTGCTGGAACGGGAGGGGCGTAGCGACCAGGGTGACGCGGCGCTATCGCGGTTGGAGGCGCTGGCGGCGCTGGCACCCGACGATCCCCTGATCGCCGCTGGCCGTCGGCGCCTCGCCCTCGGCTGGGCGGCGCTGGCGCAGGCGAGCCTGAACCGGGGCGATCTGGCCCATGCCCGGAACTGGTTGAAAAAGGCCGAGTCGGCTCAACCGAAGCAGCTCGAACTGGCGCGGCTGAGCCAGGCTCTGGAGCAGGCCGAGACCGAGGTGCGGGCCCGGCAACTGGATGCCGAGGCCTTCGCCGTCGCCCGCCGCGCCAACAGCCGCCGCGCCTACTGGACCTATCTCGAACGCTGCGCACCGGGGTGCGGCCATCGCGCCGAGGCCGAGGCCGCGCTGGCCCGGCTGGCGCCGGTCCATCCGGTCCGGCGCGATCGGCTGAGCGACGGTTCGCAGGGCCCGGAGATGGTAACGGTTCCAGCCGGTGGGTTCCTGATGGGCTCCCCACTGCATGAGAAGGGCCGTTACAACGATGAAGCCCCCCATCCCACGCGGATCGAGAAGTCGTTCGCCATCGGCAAGTACGAAGTGATGTTTCATGAGTACGACCGGTTCGCGGCGGCGACCGGGCGGGTGCTGCCCAACGATCAAGGGTGGGGCCGCGGCCGGCGGCCGGTCGTCAACGTCACCTGGCATGATGCCGTGGCCTATGCTGACTGGCTGTCGAAACAGACGGGCGCCCGCTATCGCCTGCCGACTGAAGCGGAATGGGAGTATGCGGCCCGCGCCGGGTCGGCGGCCAGCCGTTACTGGGGTGATGATCCCGACCAGGGTTGCGCCTACGCCAACGCCGCCGATCTGGATGGCAAGCAGGTGTTCGTGGGCTGGGCGGTGATGAAATGCCGCGACGGCCAAGTCTACACAGCCCCCGTCGGCAGTTATCACGACAACGATTTCGGCCTGCACGACGTGCTCGGCAACGTACTGGAGTGGACCTGTTCCCTGTACCACAAGGAAAACCCGGCGCCGATCCAGCGGTGCGAGGAAACGGCCGGCGACCGGCAGTTCGTGGTACGCGGCGGTTCCTGGAACGACGAGCCGCGCAACGTTCGGCTGGCCGACCGGCATCGCAGCCAGCCCGATTTCCAGGACTACTTCCTGGGGTTCCGCCTGGTTCGGGAGTTGCCCTAGGTCTGGTAACCCGGCGCCGCGAGTGGATGAGAGTCGTGACCGCAACCACGCCCGCCCGCGGATGGCAGAGTATCGAGTCCCTGGGCCAGACCGCCATCCGGTTGCTGAGGGGGGTGCTGGAAGAACTGGATTTTCTGGCAGTCGTGCTGATGAGCTCCGGTTCGATGTCGCGGGGCGAATGGCCGTTCCTGGTCCGGCATGCCTGGCAGCAGATTTACTTTACGGCGGTGCGGCAGGCGGTTCTCCTCGCAGTAGTGGGCTTGATCCTCGGTGTGTTGACGGCTTTTCCACTGATCGTATTTCGGATTGAGGACCCCCATCTGCTGGGACGCATCACGAACATCATGATGTACCATCAGTTCAGTCCCATTCTGGCGACGTTGTTCGTGGCGGGGTTGTCGGGCGCGGCCATCACGGCGGAACTGGGCGAACTCCGGGCGAACCAGGCAATCGACCACCTGGCGGCGATGGGCGTCAATCCCTACAGCTTTTTCGTGTTGCCCCGCCTGATCGGCATGGTGCTGTCCCTGCCGATTCTGGTGCTCTGGCTGAACGTTGGCGTCACCATCGGCGCGGCAGCGATGCTGAACCTCTACCAACAGGTGCCGCTGACGGTATTTTTCCGGGTTTGCCTGGCGGGTTTGAGTCGTGGGTCGCTGGCCTTGACCGGCGCGATGGTGGTCATGCAGGCGATCCATGTCATTCTGGTGCAAACCTCGAGCGCTTTTCGGGTCGGCGCCTACGTGGATATCCCGCGGACCCTGCCCGGCGCGTTCGCGCGCTCGTTCGTGGGTTGTCTGGTCATCGCCCTGCTGTTTTCGCTGGTGCGCTATGGCTGAGGTGGCCTTGCGCGCGCGCGGATGGGTGCTGGACCGGCGGCCAGCGCCGAAGCCATTCGATTTTCAGGTGATGCCCAGCGAGTTGTGGATGCTGGTGGGCGCGGTAGATTCGGGCCGGCGCGAGCTGATTCACAGCCTGGCCGGGCTGGTCGAGCCGCAAGCGGGCCGCCTGGAACTGTTCGGACATGACGTTGCGCAGTTGGGGTCGCGCGCCCGCGCGGAGTTGCACCGCCAGATCGGCGTGGTGCTGGAGCAACCGGGACTGGTACCGGCCTGGAGCGTGTTCGAGAATCTGGCGTTGCTGGTTCGCTACCATCGTCTGGTGCCGGGCGATGCGGTCGAGGATTACGTGGTGGAGTTCGTGGAATCCTGCCGCCTGCCGCGTGCGCTGCTGACCCGGCTGGCCAGCGATCTGTCGCTGCTGGAGAGTCAGTGGATCGGCCTGCTGCGTGCCCTGGTGATCCGGCCACGCCTGCTGCTGGTCAGCACTTACCTGCCCCAGGAAACCCTGGTGGCGGGTTATGGCGTGTGGACGTTTTTCGCTGAGGTGGTCGAGCCGATGGGTATGGCGATTCTGGTGGATGCCGGTCCACAAGCCTTGCCGATCGGCGCGGAAACGCGCCTGCTGGTGATGGATGAGGGCACGCTGCTGGCGGCAGGTCAGGCGGCGGAACTGGCGCAACACCCGGACGCGACGGTCCGGCGCCACGTGAGGCTCCACCATGCTTGAAACCACCATCGGCGCCCGCTATCGGCGCTACCAGCGCGCGGCCGGCCTGCTGATTCTGGCGACGCTGGGCGTGCTGTTCGCCCTGCTGTGGGTGGCCAACCGCCAGTTGGGATTTTTCAGCCAGACCTATCGCCTGCATGGCTATCTCGATAATGTCCGCAATCTCCGGCAGACCACGCCTGTCACGCTGGCGGGGCTGAAGATCGGCGAGGTACGTGATCTGACCATCACCGATTACAACCAGATCCGGATTGAATTAATTCTCTACCGCGAGCATCAGCCGCGCCTCCGCCATAATTCGACCGCGCAGATCAAGACGGATGCACTGGGGAACGCAACCGTCGAACTCACCATGGGCGATCCGGCGCGACCCATGCTGCCGGATGGCGCTGCGATTCCGTTCCAGCGCGCCCCTGATCTGGAGACCGTGCTGCGGCAGGCCCAGGAACAACTGGGACAGATCGGTGCGGTGCTGGCCAACGTCAAGGCGATCACCGACGAATTGAAACAGCCCGAAGGCGCCCTGCTGGGAACCTTGAGCACGTTCGCCCGGGTGACTCAGGAGTTCTCGACCCGGCTGTCCGGCTATCTGGAACGGATTGATGTGGTGTTGCGCACCGCCGCCGACCTGAGCGGACAATTGGGGCCATTGTTGCGGGATTTGACGGTGGTCAGCCGCGAGATGAGCCGGTCAGCGGGCGATCTGGCGGCGGTCGGTGCGCGGATTCGGGCGGGGCAGGGGGTGCTGGGCGGGCTGACCGACAGCGCCAGCCCGCTGTCCCGCCAGATCGCGGCCAGTGCGCAAAAGCTGCAAGCGGTCATGACCGGTCTGGAGACCCTGGCGGACCGGTTGCCGGGTTATAGCCAGCGGGTCGAACGAATCCTGCGCCAGACCGAGACGATCACGGCCAGGCTGGCCGAAGCCAGCACACACGCGCCCGGCTTGGTGGATCGAAGCCAGGGAGTGGCCGAGGACGTCGGCGAGGTAGTGGATTCGGTGAAACGCAGCGCCGTGTTGCGCGCCCTGAGTCCAGCAGCGGAAGCGTCCGCTCGACCGTTGCTGGAAGCGCCCCGCGACTGGGGGATGGCGCTGCCCGGCGCGCCGCCCTAGCTGGCTTGAGGGTATGGCGCGATGGCGAACTGGAGGAGCGGCCTGGCGCGAGTCGGCGGGGGACTGTTGCTCGCTGGATTAACGGCTTGCAGTGGTCCGGCGCTGACGCCACTGCAGTCGCAATATCAGCGCGAGGAGGAGCGCGCGCTGCGCTATCATGCCCGGGGCGAATTGCCACGGGCGCTGGCGGCCTGGCGGGAAAGCCTGCGCTGGGCCGAGATCGCCGATGATCGGCCGGCGATACTGAGACAGGAGTTGAATGTCGGCGTGGTCGCGCTGGCGCTCGGGGACTGGGTGCTGGCGGAACAGAGTTTCCAGCGGGCGCAACGGCTGGCAGCGGCGTTGTCTGATTCGGCGGGCGAGTTGCGGGCCTCGCTGGGGCTGGCTCAGATCAGTCTGCGGCAGGGCCGGTTCGGCGACGCGCAGCGGCGGTTCCAGCAGGTGCTGGACGATGCGCGCGGCCGGGATATTGCCGCTGCTCTCGTGGCGCTGAACGGTCTGGGGCTGGCGTTTCAGGCGCTCGGCCAAATGCCGGCGGCGCTGGCGGCGCTGGCCGAGGCCGAACCGCTGGCCCGCGCCCATGGTGACCAGCACCTGCTAGCCGCGACGCTGGCGAATCGGGCGGCCCTGGCGCTGCGGGCCGGTGAAGAGGAACCAGCAGGGCGTTATTTGGAGGAGGCGGTCGCTCTGGATCGTGCTGCCGAGAATCTGCCCGGACTGGCCCACGATTTACTCCTGTTGGCGCAGGTGCGCCAACGACAGGGTGATGCTCCCACCGCGCTGGAACTGGAACAGCGGGCCAAAACCATTCTCCAGCATACCGGCCAGCACCACCAGACCGACCGGCGCGAGCGGGCGGAAGGTTCCGTGGAACGTAAATCCGGCGTGCGTTCCGGGCAGGCAGGGCTAAAATCAGATGAGCAGGATGGTGCATCCGTAGAATGAGAGCGTCATCCGATGAACGAGATGTTTGGAGTGATCGCGCGGCTCCAGCGGCACCGCCCGCCGACGCTCGCGGATACCACGATGGGATGTCATGAACAAGAAATCCAACACGCTGCCGGTCGGTTATCGCCTGCATCAGTACCGCATCGAGGCGGTGCTGGGCGCGGGCGGGTTTGGCATCACCTACAAGGCCGTGCATGAGGCCTTGCAAACCCGGGCGGCTATCAAGGAATACTTTCCAGTCGAATGGTCCTATCGGGATCGCGATGAAGTCAACGTCCTGGCCAACACCCAGGGTGCGTTGCCGACCTCCGAGGAGGGCGAGGATGTTTGCTATACCTGGGGCCTCGAACGGTTTCTCAATGAGGCCCGCATCCTGGCCCGGGTCAATCATCCCGGCGTGGTACGGGTGCGGGATTTCTTCGAGGCCAACGGCACCGCCTATATCGTGATGGACTACGAGGATGGCGAGCCGCTCAGCCAGATCCTGCAACGGGACAAGACCCTGCCCGAGGAACAGGTTCGCCGGTTGCTCGGCGACGTGCTGCCCGCTCTGGATGCGGTGCATGCGCAAGGCTATCTGCATCGCGACCTCAAACCCGCCAATCTTTATCACCATTCGGATGGCCGGACCATCCTGATTGATTTCGGCGCGGCCCGGCAGGCGCTGGGCCGCCGCAGCAAGAGCGTGACCAGTGTGTTTTCGCCCGGCTACTCGCCCATCGAGCAATACCTGATCGATGGCAAGGGCTACGGACCCTGGACCGACATCTATGCCTTGGGCGCGGTGCTCTATCATTGCGTCACTGGAGTGGCGCCGATCGAGGCGCCAGCCCGCGTGCTCGACGATCCGATCAAGCCGGCCGAGACCATTGCGGCCGAGCGCTACAGTCCGG
>JAGTSD010000239.1 GCA_018262135.1 Pseudomonadota bacterium
ACCCTGCGCCGCCGCAGCCAGCCGCACATCTACGTGGCCAACTGGTTCTATCTGGCCTTCATTCTGGCGGTCGCCCTGCTGCACATCTTCAATAACCTGGCGGTGCCGGTCAGCCTGACCAAGTCCTACAGTCTGTTCTCCGGGGTGCAGGACGCCATGACCCAGTGGTGGTACGGCCACAACGCGGTGGGCTTCTTCCTGACCGCCGCTTTCCTCGGCATGATGTATTACTTCGTGCCCAAGCAGGCCGGCCGGCCGGTCTATTCCTACCGGCTGTCCATCATCCACTTCTGGGCGCTGATCTTCCTGTACATGTGGGCCGGTGGCCACCACCTGCACTGGACCTCGCTGCCCGACTGGGTGTCCACCCTGGCCGCGACCTTCTCGATCATCCTGTTGATGCCCTCCTGGGGCGGCATGATCAACGGCATCATGACCCTGTCCGGCGCTTGGGATAAGCTGCGTTCCGACCCGATCATGATGTTCCTGATCGTCTCGCTGTCGTTCTATGGCATGTCCACCTTCGAAGGCCCGCTGATGTCGCTCAAGAGCGTCAACGCCCTGTCGCACTACACCGACTGGACGGTCGGCCACGTGCATTCCGGCGCGCTGGGCTGGGTGGCGATGGTCAGCTTCGGCTCGCTCTATCACCTGATCCCCCGGCTGTGGGAGACCAGGATGTATAGCGAGAAGCTGATTTACGTCCACTTCTGGCTCGCCACCATCGGCATCGTGCTGTACATCACCTCGCTGTGGGTCGCCGGCATCGGCCAGGGTCTGATGCTGCGCAGCTTCGACGACTACGGCAACCTGGCCTACACCTTCATCGAAACCGTCGAGTTCATGCACACGCCGTATGTCTGGCGCGCGCTGGGCGGCGCGTTCTTCGTCGCGGGCGTGCTGGTCATGGTGTACAACATGGCGATGACCCTGCGGACGGCCGGCCGCGTCCCGGTCCTGGACGAGGAAGCCCGGCTGGCGGCCAGGCTGGCCAAGGCCTGAGCGAACGGTTCTTCGGAGAATAAGCCATATGCGACACGAACATATCGAAACCAACTCCGGCCTGATGATCCTGCTGATCCTGGCGGTCATCAGCATCGGCGGCCTGGTGGAAATCGTCCCGCTGTTCTACATCAACGAAACAGTGGAAAAAGTGGAGGGCGTACGGCCCAACACCCCGCTGGAAGTGCGCGGCCGCGACCTCTACCTCCGCGAGGGTTGTTACCTGTGCCATTCCCAGCAGATCCGCCCGTTCCGCGACGAGTGGCTGCGCTACGGCCACTATTCGCTGGCGGCGGAATCGCAGTACGACCATCCCTTCCAGTGGGGCTCCAAGCGCACCGGTCCCGATCTGGCGCGGCTGGGCGGCAAGTACTCCGATCAGTGGCATGTCCAGCACCTGAAAGCACCCCGCTCGGTGGTGCCGCAGTCCATCATGCCCAACTATCCGTGGCTGCTGACCACCAAACTGGACTACTCGGATGTGGCCGACCGGATGCGCGCCCTGCGGGCGACCGGCGTGCCGTATTCCGTGACCCAGGCCGAGTACGAGGCCAACGTCAAGAAATTCGGCCAGACCGTTGCCGACCAACTGGACATCAGTCAGGCCGAGGCCAATCTGCTGAAGGAAGCCCGCGACAAGAATTTCGACGGCATTGCCGGCCAGGTCACCGAGATGGAAGCGCTGGTCGCTTACTTGCAGTCGTTGGGGACCATGGTGAACTTCAGTCAGTACAACGACGACGAGTTCGTCAAGTTCCGCTAACGACCTGAATCCGGTCTCCCCGTAACCGGGGAGACTCTGGAAGGAGCTTCCGCCCGATGTTCGACTGGCTGTTGTGGTTCACCCACATGGAAAATTCCAAGCCCCTGGCGCTGGTACTGTTCTTTGGCGCTTTCTGCGGCATCCTGATCTATGTATTCACGGGAAAAAAGCGCGCCAAACGGCTGGAATCCTACAAGTACATCCCGTTCGACGAGGAAGAACCACGGCGGCCCGAACATCATGGTTTCGCCCGTGACGATCAACGGGCGCGGATTGAAAAAAACCCAATCCCGCAAGGTGATGGACAATGAGTGACCCTACACAGAATGCCCAACAAAAACCCGGTGAGGTGCAGACCACCGGCCACGCCTGGGATGGCGATCTGCAGGAGTACAACAATCCCCTGCCGCGCTGGTGGCTGTGGTGTTTCTACGGCACCATGGTGTTCGGGGTGCTGTACTGGATCTATTTCCCATCCTGGCCGGTCGGAGGGAGCTGGCTCAAGGGCGTGGGCACGGTGGATTACACGATCACCGACAAGAAGACCCACCAGGCCAAGGAGCAGGAATATCGCTGGAACACCCGCTCCCTGCTGCTTTCGGATTTGAACGAAGCGGCCAACAACGAAAAGCGCAAGACGATGCTGGCCCAAGTGAGGGCGGCCAGCTTCGACCAGATCGTCAAGGACCCCAAGATGATGGAGTTCGTGCGCTCGGTCGGCAAAGGGCTGTTCGGCGACAACTGCGCCGCCTGTCACGGCAGCGGCGGCCAGGGCGTGGTGGGGATGTATCCCAACCTGACCGACAACGACTGGCTGTGGGGCGGCGCCACGGGCCAGATTCATGAGACCCTGGTGCAGGGCCGCAAGGGCTTCATGCCGGCGTTCGGCGCGGTGTTGAAGCCGGAGCAACTGGACGACGTGGCCGAGTACGTATTGACGCTGTCGAACGAGGCCAAGCCCAGCGAAGCATCGGCACGCGGCAAGGAAATCTTCCACGGTCCGGTCGGCGGCTGCTACTACTGCCACGGCGCCGACGCCAAGGGCGTTCCGTCGCAGGGCGCAGCCAATCTGACCGATAAAATCTGGGCCATCGCCGACGTGCCAACGCAGAAAACCCTTCAGGACAAGAAAGCGGTGGTCAAGACCTTCGTGACCAAAGGCGTCAACAACACCCGCATCATGCCGGCCTGGAAGGGGCGGTTGAACGACGACGACATCAAACTGCTGGCGGTTTACGTCCATCAGTTGGGCGGCGCCCAGTAAAGCATCAGGCCGGTTGGCGACGACCGGCTATTCGGCTCTCACCCCCCGCGCAGGGGGGTGAAGCATTTTTGAACCTCGACCGGGTGTTTCAATCACCTCCTCGATTTTTCCCGAGTCCCGGCGGCGCATCCGGTTGACGGATCGCAATGACGCCGGTTTCCCGAAGCGGTCAACATCAAAGTTCATCCCGTTTCACGCCAATCGGGTGGATCATGTCCGAAGACACCGTTCAGCTTTATCAAAAGCGCATTCCCATCTATCCACGCTCCGTCAAGGGCCGGTTCCGCAATCTCAAAACCGGGGTCATGGTTCTGGCCTACGTGGTCTATTTCCTGCTGCCCTGGTTGCGCTGGGACCGGCCCAACGCCCCCGACCAGGCGGTGCTCTACGATCTGCCGGGCCGGCATTTCTACATTTTCGGCCTGACCATCCAGGTACAGGATATTTTCTGGCTGGCCGGCGTCCTGATCATCTTCGCCATCCTGCTGTTTTTTGTGACCGGTCTCGCCGGACGGGTCTGGTGCGGCTATTTCTGCTTCCAGACCCTGTGGACCGATCTTTACATGATGATCGAGTACTGGGTCCAGGGCGAGCGCCCGGCGCGGATGCGGCTGGACAAGGCGCCGTGGAGCCGCGAGAAGCTGATCAAGAAAGGAGGAACCTACGCCTTGTGGTTGCTGGTGGCCCTCTGGACCGGGGTAAGCTTCACCGCTTACTGGGTTGACGCGCCGACGCTGGTGGTGGAACTGCTGACGGGCCAGGCGCCTTACGCCGCCTATTTCACCACCTTCTTCCTGACTGCCACCACCTTCGTCATGGCCGGGCTGGCGCGCGAGCAGGTTTGCGTCTACATGTGCCCTTACGCGCGGTTCCAGAGCGCCATGTTCGATCACGACACCTTGATCATTTCCTACGATGAGAAGCGCGGCGAGGGCGGCAAGGGGCGAGCC
>JAGTSD010000240.1 GCA_018262135.1 Pseudomonadota bacterium
CGGGATCGGGCTGATCCGGGGCTGGGTGTGTCAAGCCAACACGGTGGAGGTGCAAATTGACGGCGGCGAACGGCAACGGGTCGCCTATGGCACTACTCGGGAAGACACGGTGGCGGTCTGCGGCGACGCTGATAACGGCTTTGGCTATACCTTCAACTGGAATCGCCTGGGTAATGGTGGCCACAACCTGCGGGCCTTCGCCGACGGGGTGGAGTTCGCCAACGTCAACTTCACCGTGACCACCCTGGGGGTGGATTACCTGCAGGGAGTCAGCGGCGAATACATCCTGCCGAACTTCCCGCAGGCCGGCAAGAATGTGACCGTGCGGTGGGCCGAACCCCACCAGAACTTCGTGATCGTCAATTATCAGTGATTCAGTTGTGGCAGCGCGTGGGGATCTGCCCCCACGCCTGCCCCTACGGGCGCAATTCCCTTCGCAGCACCTTCCCCGCTGGCGAGATCGGCAAGGACGCCACGAATTCGATTTGGCGGGGAATCTTGTAACGGGCCAGACAGTCGCCGAGGTGCGCCAACAGCTCCTCGGCGCTGACCGTCTGATCCGGCTTGAGTACCACGAAGGCTTTGCCGACCTCACCCCACTTGGGATCGGGGACGCCGACCACCGCGCACTGGAACACCGCCGGATGCCGGTACAGCGCCGCTTCGATTTCCGCTGGATAGACGTTTTCGCCGCCGGAAATGAACATGTCCTTGAGCCGATCCACGATGAAGAAGTACCAGTCCTCGTCGTGACGGGCCAGATCGCCGGTGTGAAACCAGCCATCGGCGTCGGTCACTTCCGCCCAAGCGGATGCGTTGTTGAAGTAGCCCGAGGCGATGCTGGGACCTTTCAGCACCAGTTCGCCGACCTGGTTCGGTCCCAGCGGGCGGTTGTCCGGTCCGACGATCCGGGCGTCTATGTAGAAATTGGGCCGACCGATGCTGCCGGCCTTGCGGATGGCATCCTCCGGGGCCAGTGCGAACAGGCCGGGACCGAATTCGGTCATACCGAAGCCCTGCTTGAAGCGGATGCCCTTCTCGCGGGTGTACTGTTCCACCAGCGGCACGGGGAGCGGGGCGCCGCCGCTGGTGCAGAAGCGCAGCGAGCTGAGATCAGCCTCGGCCCAAGCCGGGGTCTGGGTCAACATCTGATACATCGCCGGCACCGCCGCGAACACCGTCGCCCGCTCCCGTTCGATTAACCGCAACACCCGTTCCGGGTCGAAGCGCTTCAACAGCACCGTGGTTCCGCCCATGATGACCTGCGGCAGGGTGTAAACGAACAGCCCCCCAACGTGGAACATCGGGAACACGTTCAGGTACACATCGTCGCGGCCCAAATCGTGAATGACCGTGTTCAAGCAGTTCCAGGCAATCTGGCGGTGGCTGATTTGCGCACCCTTGGGCAGGCCGGTAGTGCCGCCGGTAAAAACGATAGCGGCGATATCCTCCTCGACCAGCGTTTCACAGGTGCAGGGAGTGGCCGGGGCGGCGTCCAGCAGGTCGCCGAAATTCAGGCTGCCGGGAATGCCGACGCCATCCAGATGAATCCATTGGCGCACCGGAGTTTCCTCCCGCGCCAGTTGGGCAATACTGTCCTTGAAGGCATCGTCGTAAAGCAGCACGCTCGGAGTGACCTCGGTGAGGATTTGCTGCAACTCGCGCCAGTGCAGCCGCCAATTCAGGGCGGTGTGAATGGCCCCCAGCTTGCCGCAGGCGAACAGGACGTCCAGATGCTCGACCCCGTCCAGCGCCAGCATCGCCACCCGGTCGCCCTTGCCGATGCCGGCAGTTTCACGCAACCAGTTGGCCAGCCGGTTGGCCCGCTCGTTCATCTGGGCGAAACTGAGCCGCAGTTCCGGCATCTTGCCCGCATCCACGATGGCCAACGCGTCCGGACTGTAGATCGTCCGCCGGCCGAGATAATCGCCGATGTACATCCTGCTCCCCTCGGGTGGATGGTGCTTTTAGCGCCGGCTCGCTCTTCTTCATGCCATGCCTGTTGGGGGAGGCAGCGAGATGATGGCCGGATTCGGTTGAAGTATAGGCCATGCAGAGTTGTGCGCCCCTGCTGCCCGCCTCATGGGGGCAACCGCCAGGCTTGAACGCATCTACCAGCGGGGACCATCCGGCTGGCCTCGTGGAACGTATACTTTTGCGAGAGGCGCCGAAACCTGCCGAGGAGACCCACTCATGTCCGCTGACCTGCCCCCTGATGATTCGCTGCTCGACCAGCCAGAAGTGCTGGCCTGTTTGTTCTATCCGCGCCCCGGCTTCGACCAGAATCCTCCGGCGAATGCCTGCGATCTGACGATTCCCGTAGCCGAGGGCGTGGTGATCGGAGCGTGCTGCCATCTGACGGATCCCGAAGCGGCCAATATCCTGTTCTTTCACGGCAACGGCGAAATCGCCGAGGATTACGACGACATCGGCGCCCTGTACGTGGAACGTGGAATCAATTTCGTTGTGATTGATTATCGAGGCTATGGCCGCTCTACTGGCCGGCCTGCTGCCTCGACCATGCTGGCCGACAGCCATGTCATCCTCGACTTCATCGCTGGCTGGCTGAATCAGCAGGGGCACGCCGGGCCGCTAATCGTCATGGGGCGCTCCCTGGGCAGCGCCTCAGCATTGGAATTGGCCTGGCGCCATTCCGGCCAGATCGCTGGACTTATCCTTGAAAGCGCCTTCGCTCATACGGGACCGCTGCTGCGCCGGATCGGCATCCACCCGGCTGTTTTGGCCGGTTTCGAGGAAACCCAGGGGTTCCGGCAACTGGACAAGATTCGGGCGTTTGCCAAACCGACGCTGGTCATCCATGCCGAATATGACCACCTGATTCCGTTCACCGACGGTCAAGCCCTGTACGATGCCAGTCCTGCGCCGGACAAGCATCTGCTGAAGATTCCCCGCGCCGATCACAACACTATTTTCGCTGTCGGCTTGCGGCCCTATCTGGATTCGGTCGAAAGTTTCGCCGACCCTCACCGGTTTGGTCCCGCTGCTTGAATAACCGGAGTCCTTCAATGACCGTGCTGGATTGCACGCCTGCCGCTTTCCGCTTCTGTCCGGGTTGCAGCGGGGCGTTGGACGTTCGGGAAATCCGCAACCATCCTCGACTTGTCTGCCGCGACTGCGGCCGAGCGCTGTACCGCAATCCGGCGGTGGGCGTGGCGGTAGCGGTGCGTCGGGGTGAGGAACTTCTGTTCGGTCGCCGGGCTGGGGGAGCCTACCGGGGTGCCTGGTGCCTGCCTTGCGGTTACGTCGAGTGGGGTGAAGAGGTTCGCGCCGCCGCCGCCCGCGAATTTCAGGAGGAAACCGGATTGATCGTCACGGTGGGCGCCGTGCTGGCAGTGCATTCCAACTTCCACGATCCGGAGCGGCTGACGGTCGGCATCTGGTTTGCCGGTCAAGTCATTGGCGGCCAACTGGCGGCGGGCGACGATCTCGATCAGGTAGCCTTCTTCCCCCTGGCCGCGCCGCCGGAACCGCTGGCCTTTCCCACCGACGGGCTGGTACTGGCCGAACTCAAGACCAGCGCTTTCGATCAAATTACCGATTCAGAAAACGAGCCTCCTGAAGCAAGCACCCCCGGAAATCGTGAATCCAGCGCTCGAATGCCTGATCGCCGTCCTGGAGGATGAATGAAACCGTCCGTTGCCCTCGATCAGAAACGTGGCGCCGTGCGCGAGGCAGCAAGCCGCTTTCGCGCGGCCAATCTGCGCGTGTTCGGTTCCGTGTTGCGCGGCGACGACCGCGATGGCAGCGACCTCGATCTGCTGGTCGATCCGCTGCCCGGCGCGACCTTGTTCGATCTGGGCGGCTTGCAAGTCGAACTGGAAGAACTGCTGGGCGTGCGGGTCGACTTGCTGACCCCCGGCGACCTGCCGCCGAAGTTCCGCGATCGGGTGTTGGCGGAGGCTGTCCCGGTATGAGCGAGAACCGACTGCCAGACTACCTCGATCACCT
>JAGTSD010000241.1 GCA_018262135.1 Pseudomonadota bacterium
TTTCTCACCCAGCAGGAGAAATACCAGGCGGTACTGGAAGATATCCGCGATTGCCGCCAGCGCGGCCAGCCGACCCTGGTCGGCACCACCTCCATCGAAGTATCGGAGCTGATCTCCAAACTGCTGGACCAGGAAAAGATCCCCCATCAGGTGCTCAACGCCAAGCAGCACGAGCGAGAGGCGGAGATCATCGCCCAGGCCGGTCAGCCGGGCACGGTGACGATTGCGACCAACATGGCCGGGCGCGGCACCGACATCGTGCTGGGCGGCAACCTGCAAGCCGAATTGAAGGCCATGAGCGTCGAGATTGACGAAGCGGCCCGCGAAGCGGCGCGGCAAGGCTGGCAGCACCGGCACGAGCAGGTGGTGGCCGCCGGTGGCCTGCACGTGGTTGGCACCGAACGCCACGAATCGCGGCGCATTGACAACCAGTTGCGCGGTCGCTCCGGCCGCCAGGGCGACCCCGGCTCCAGCCGGTTCTATCTGTCGCTGGAGGATAACCTGCTGCGCATCTTCGCCTCCGACAAAGTGGCGGGATTGATGCAAAAGTTGGGGATGCAGCAGGGCGAGGCTATCGAGCATCCGTGGGTGACCAAGGCGATTGAAAACGCCCAGCGCAAGGTCGAGGCCCACAACTTCGACATTCGCAAGAACCTGTTGGAATTCGACGACGTCGCTAACGACCAGCGCAAGGTGATGTACGCCTGGCGCAACGAGTTGATGGAGGCCGAGGACGTATCAGCGACCCTGAAGGACATGCGCGCCGATGTGCTCAAGCAGGTGATCGATCCCTGCATCCCGCCGCAGAGCCTGGAAGAACAGTGGAACGTGGCCAGCTTGGAGGAAGTGCTGGAGCGGGAATTTGGCCTGCAACTGCCGCTCCGCGCCTGGCTGGACGCTGACCCCAACCTGCACGAGGAACCGCTGCGCGAGCGGATTCACGCCGAACTGGAACAAGTCTACGCCGCCAAGGAAGCCCAGGTAGGGGCGCCATGGATGCGGCAGTTCGAGAAGGCGGTGCTGCTGCAAGTGCTGGATAGCCATTGGCGCGAACATCTGGCGGCGATGGACTACCTGCGCCAGGGGATTCATCTGCGCGGCTACGCCCAGAAGAATCCCAAGCAGGAGTACAAGCGCGAAGCCTTCGAGATGTTCGAGGCGCTGGTTCAGCGCATCCATCAGGAAGCCGTCGGCTTCCTGGTGCGCGCCCAGTTCCAGACCGAGCCGGCCGCGATTCCCGAGCCGCGCCGGCCCGCGCCCACTGCGCTGCATTTCGTCCACGCCGAAGCACCAGCGCTGGCGGAAGGGGCAGCCGAGGAAGAGGGATCGGGCGAGCCGCGCCAACAGCCGGAGGAAACGCCTCACATCCCCTTCGTGCGCGAGGGCCGCAAGATCGGTCGCAACGAACCCTGTCCCTGCGGTTCGGGCAAGAAGTACAAGCATTGCCATGGGCAGTTGGACTGAAGAGGAGACGCGCATGGAACCGCTGAATGTTGCCGGTATTCGTCTGGGGACGACGCGCGCTGGCATCAAGTATCCCGACCGCCGCGATCTGGTGGTGATCGAAGCGGCGGTCGGAACCCGGGCCGCCGCCGTGTTTACCCGCAATGCGTTTTGCGCCGCGCCGGTGATCGTGGCCCGGACCCACCTGGCTGCCGCCAGCCCTCGCTATCTGGCGATCAATACCGGTAATGCCAACGCCGGCACCGGCCGGCAAGGTCTGATGGACGCTGAGGCGAGCTGTCAGGCGCTGGCGGAACGGGTCGGTTGCCGGCCCGAGGAAGTCCTGCCCTTTTCCACCGGCGTCATCGGCGAACCGTTGCCGCTGTTTCGCATCGTGGCCGGACTGCCGGGAGCACTGGCGGCACTGCGCCCGGACGGCTGGGCCGAAGCCGCCCACGGCATCATGACCACCGACACCCGGCCCAAGTGGGCGTCGCGGCGGCTGAATCTCGCCGGGCGCGAAGTGACGGTGACCGGCATCGCCAAGGGCGCGGGCATGATTTGTCCGAACATGGCGACCCTGTTGGCGTTCGTCGCCACCGACGCCGCCGTGAACTCGACGCTGCTGCAACGGATTTTGGCCGATGCGGTCGCCGATTCCTTCAACGCCATCACCGTGGACGGCGACACCTCGACCAACGACTCCTGCCTGTTGCTGGCCACGGGCCAGTCCGGGGCGAGCGTGCCGGGCGAGGGTGAGGACTACGCGCGGTTCGCCGCTGCGGTGTGCGAAGTTTGCAGCGACCTGGCGCAGGCCATCATCCGTGATGGCGAGGGTGCGACCAAGTTCATCACCGTCCGGGTCGAGGGAGGCCGTGACGCAGCCGAATGCCGGCGGGTCGCCTACGCCATCGCCCATTCGCCGCTCGTCAAAACCGCGTTTTTCGCGTCCGATCCCAACTGGGGCCGGATTCTGGCGGCGGTGGGCCGGGCCGGGCTGGTTGACCTCGATCTGGAGCGGGTGGCGATTCGTCTGGACGAAGTCTGCATCGTCCAAGCGGGCGGTCGCGCGCCCGGTTACACGGAAGAGCAGGGCCAGCAGGTGATGGCGCGGCCCGAAATCACCATTCGGGTTGAACTGGGCCGGGGCGAAGCCGCCGCGCGGGTCTGGACCACTGATCTGTCCTTCGACTACGTGCGCATCAACGCCGAGTATCGGACGTGAGCGGAACGGTCCATGTCGCGGTCGGCATCGTCGCCGATCCGACCGGGGCCATCCTGATCACCCGCCGGCCTGACCATGTGCATCAGGGCGGGCGGTGGGAATTTCCCGGTGGCAAAGTGGAAGCAACTGAATCGGTGGAAGCGGCGCTTCACCGCGAGTTGCATGAAGAACTGGGGATCGTCGTACAGGCTGCCGAACCGTGGTTGCAGATTCGCCATGCCTATTCCGACAAAACCGTACTGCTGGACGTCTGGCAGGTGACCGTCTGGCACGGCGAACCGCACGGGCGGGAGGGTCAGCCGCTCCGGTGGGTAACGCCCGCGCGACTGGCCGATTTCGCCTTTCCCGCCGCCGACGAACCGATCGTTGCAGGGTTGCGCCTGGAGCACGCTCAAATCGCGCAGCAGGCCAGTTCGAAGGGAATATCGGATGCGCGCTGAATCGCCCGATGGTTGGGATCCGGCTGCTCCAGGAAGCGAATAGTGAAGCGGTGCCGGCCCCCGCTGATTTCTGGAAAAATGGCCTCGCCGAGGGGCAACAATACCTGAATGATCTGGTGGGGCGTGTTGCTGTCGAGTCCGCGCTGGAAAAAGCCCCGGTAGGCTATTTCGGGCTGGGGAATGGCGCTTTCGCGGATCAGCCGGAGAATTAGCGCGACGGCTTCCCACAAAGGGGCGAAAGGCGCCAGCCATTCTCGCAGGTGCTGAGTTCGAACCTCGGTATTGCGCTGTAACCAGTGGTGGAGCGCCGGCAGATCGAACTGGCAGGCGCCGCCTGGTATCTGAATGCGCTTGTGAATGGTGCTGAGAAAATTGGTTTTCCGCACCGACTCCAACACCCGATTGTCCAGACGGTGCAGTCGGTCGGCAGCCTCGCCTATTTCCAGCAGGATGCGGTCCAACGTATCCAGGTGGACGCCAGGCGTTTGCCGCAAACGATTCAAAGTCGTGACATATCGGTCCAACTCCTTCAGCAACTCGCTCTTAATTTCATTCCGTCCGATCAGATCCAGGATATCGAACAATCCTCTCAGCGCCTCACGGCTGTCCCAGGGCGAAGGTCCTTCAATGGCGTGACTGACTTGCTGAAACAGCAGTTCCAGCCGCAGCAGGGAACGAACGCGTTCGTTAAGCGGCTGTTCGTAACAGACGGTCTGGGGCACAATAGTCCTTGTGGGCTTGGCTTGATTATCGGCAGTGGATGAAAACTGGATGCGCGGGCATTGCCCACCCTGGCGATCATCACCAAGGTGCGGCGGTGGCCGTCAGGTGTCCGTCCGTTGGGTCTGGACAGCAGCCAGGCAAATAATGCCGGTGCAGGGTAGCAACCTGATGATCCAGCGCCGCCAGATCGCCGGCATTTTCCACGATCTCGTCTGCCAGCGCGAGCCTTTGCCTCCGGCTAGCCTGGGCGGCCAGAATGCGGTGGGCTTGTTCCTCCGCGACCCCATCCCGCGCCATGACCCGGCGCACCTGCTCGGCTTCCGGCGCGTCCACCACCAGCACCCGGTCGACCAGATCGGTCATCCCGGTTTCCGCCAGCAGTGGAATGACCAGCAGACAGTAGGGAGCTGTCCCACCCACGATCCGTTCCCGCGCCAGGGCGCGGATGCGGGGATGCAGGATCGCTTCCAGCCGCCGCCGCCCCGCTGGGTCAGCGAACACCCGTTCGCGCAGGCACGCGCGATGCAACCGACCTTCGCTGTCGAGGCAGTCTGGCCCAAACTCGGCCACGATATCCGCCAGCGCCGGCTGGCCGGGTTCGACCAGTTCGCGGGCCAGCAGATCGGTGTCAATGATCGGCACGCCCAGCCGGGCGAAGCGGTCGCTGACCGCCGTCTTGCCGCTGCCGATGCCGCCTGTCAGCCCGATGACCAACACGGTCACAGTCCCAGCCAGTTCAGGTAGGCGCGGTTGATCGCCGCGCCCCACAGCAGGGCGATCCAGCCGGCGGCGGCGAGAAAGGGGCCGAATGGCATCGGGATCCGCCGGTCCCGGCCCCGGAACAGAATCAGCGCCAAACCGAAGACCGCGCCGACCAGCGACGACAACAGCACGATGGTGACCAGGTATTGCCAGCCGGTCCAGGCGCCGAGCGCCGCCAGTAATTTGAAGTCGCCATGGCCCATGCCTTCCTTGCCGGTCAACAGGCGGAAAACCTGATACACCGACCAGAGCGCCAGATAACCCGCCATGGCGCCGATGACCGCGCTGGGCAGGTCGGCGAACAGCCCGAACAGGGCCGCGAACAGTCCGAGCCAGAGCAAGGGCAGAATCAGATCATCCGGCAGCAGTTGATGGCGAAAATCAATGGCGCTGGCCGCCAGCAGCAGCCAGGTGAAGACCAGCGCCGCCGCCGCTGGCCAGCCAAAGCCAAACTGCCAGGCGACGATGCCGGCCGCCAGTCCGCTCAGCGCTTCCACCAGCGGATACTGGAGACCGATCGCTGCGCCGCAGTGGGCGCAGCGGCCGCGCTGGCGCACATAGCTGAGCAGCGGGATATTCTCGACAGCCCGGATCAGATGACCGCAGTGCGGACACTGCGAGCGCGGCCCCCACAGGGTCAGGGCGGGACGTTCGCCCTCCGGAGCCGCCTGGTCCAGCAGCTCGGCGCATTGCGCCCGCCATTCCCGCTCCATCATCAGCGGCAGGCGGTAAATGACCACGTTGAGAAAGCTGCCGACGACCAGGCCCAGCAACACGGCCAGGATGACGAACAGCACCGGCGAACCCGCCAGCAAATCCGCGACAGCCATGGGTGAGTCGCCGTCAGATCGCCGCAGCCAGTTTGAAGATCGGCAGGTACATGGCGATCACCAGGGTACCGACCACGCCTGCCAGGAACGCCATCAATGCCGGTTCGATAAAGGTGGTCAGCGTTTCCACCTTGTTGTCAACCTCGGCCTCGTAGAAATCCGCCACCTTGGCCAGCATGTCGCCGAGCGACCCGGCTTCCTCGCCGATCGCCACCATCTGGATCACCATGTCGGGGAACAGGGTACTCTGGCGCATGGCGAAATTCAGTTGCTGGCCGATGGATACGGCGTCGCGCATTTCCAGCACCGCCTTTTCGTAGACGTAATTGCCGGTGGCCCCAGCTACGCTGACCATGGCGTCCACCAGCGGCACGCCGCCGCTGAACAGCGTGGACAGAGTGCGAGCAAAGCGGGCGTTGGCCGAGGTCGCGACCAGATCGCCGATCAGCGGTATTTGCAAAACCCAGCGGTCCAACAACTGATAGAACGTGCGCGATCTTTTCCGAGCCTCCAGGAAGCCGATCACCGCCACCACCGGCAGGCCGAGGATGAGGTACCAGTATTCCTGGAACACCTGCGAGATTTGGATGACCATCCGGGTCAACGCCGGCAGTTCCGCGCCGAAACCCTTGAATAAATCGTCGAAGACCGGAATAACGAAAATCAGCAGGATGGCGGTGACCACGAAGGCAAACACCAGCACGATGGCCGGGTAGGTCAGCGCTTTTTTGACCTTGGCTTTGAGCGCCTCGGACTTTTCCAGATAGGTCGCGATCTTGTCGAGCAGCACTTCCAGCACGCCTGCTTCCTCGCCGGCGTGAACCAGACTGCAATACAGATCGTTGAAGTACACATGGTGCTTGGCCATGGCCTTGGAAAGCGAAGTGCCGCTTTCCACGTCGGCCTTGATGTTCAAGATGAGTTCCTTGACCTTGGGCTTGCGATTGCTGTGACCGACCATGTCCAGCGCCTGTACCACGGCGATGCCCGAGCCGAGCATGGTGCAGAGCTGGCGGGTAAAGAACATGATGTCCTTCGAGTTGATGGTGTCGCCGAAGGAAAACAGCGGCTTGGGTTTCTTACGGACCCGCAGCGGTATGATGCCCTGCCGGCGCAGTTCGGCCTTGATCAGATTCTGGTTGGCCCCCCGCAACTCGCCCTTGACCCGAACGCCCCGCTTGTCGGTGCCTTCCCACTTGAACGTGGGCTCCTCTTCCTTCTTTTTGGTTTTCGCCAGTGTTGGTTGTTTAGCCACGACCGTTAGTCCGTCGTTACTCGGTTGATTTCTTCGAGGCTGGTCAGCCCTAGGCGAACCTTGTTCAGCCCCGACTGGTGCAGGTCGTTGACGCCTTCCCGGCGCGCCTGTTCGGCGATCTGCAGCACGTTGCCGTTCTCCATAATGATCCGACCGATTTCCTCGGAAACCGGCATGACTTCGAAAACACCAACCCGACCTTTGTAACCATGGCTGCATTGGTCGCAGCCGACGGCCTTGTAGATCGTCAACTCCTTCAGTTCGTCCTGGCGGAAGCCCTGATTGATCAGTTCCTCTGGCGGGATGCGAACTTCCTCCTTACAAAAGGGGCACAGCCGGCGCGCCAGTCGCTGGGCGATGATGAGGGTCACGCTCGAGGCGATGTTATAGGGCGCTACCCCCATATTGACCAGGCGGTTGAGAGTCTGCGGCGCATTGTTGGTATGCACCGTGGACAGTACCATATGGCCAGTCTGGGCCGCCTTAATGGCAATCTCGGCAGTTTCCAGGTCGCGGATCTCGCCGACCATGATGATGTCCGGGTCCTGGCGCAGGAAGGCGCGCAGGGCGTTGGCGAAGGTCATGCCGACCTTGGGGTTG
>JAGTSD010000032.1 GCA_018262135.1 Pseudomonadota bacterium
CCGCGCTCGGTTCCAACATGGCTGCGCTTAGTCCAGAGCACCAGCCTTCTGTTCGGCGATAGCCGGGCCGTGGTCGTCCGGCTCCGACCAGCCCTCCTGGCTGGCTGCCGAATGTAGCGCACAGCCGCTCAGTTCCGGCAGGCGCAATTCGCCCGGCTCGATCCCCGCATCGCGCAATGTCTGGCAAAGCTGGCGGACGGTGCGGTCCAGGGCGTGGATGTGGTCCAACATCTGGTTGATGGCGTGGGCCTCGGGATCGGGCAGGTCAGGGGTGGCGCCATAGGCGTCAAAACCCAGCTTGCGGGCAATCTCGCGACGCACGTCGTCGGTAGCGCCGCCGGCCTCGACCACCCGGCCCGGCACCCCGACCACGGTGGCGTTCGCCGGCACCTCCTTGATGACCACCGAGTTCGAACCGATGCGGGCGTTGTCGCCGACCTTGAACGGTCCCAGCACTTTCGCGCCGGCCCCGATCACCACGTTGTTGCCGAGGGTAGGATGGCGCTTGCCCTTGTTCCAACTGGTGCCGCCCAGGGTGACGCCCTGATAGAGCGTGCAGTCGTCGCCGATCTCGGCGGTTTCGCCGATGACCACGCCCATGCCGTGATCAATGAAGAAACGGCGGCCGATTTTGGCGCCCGGATGGATTTCGATCCCGGTCAGAAAGCGGGCGGTAGATGATAGAAACCGCGCCAGCCACTTCAAACCCCTGTTCCAAAGCGAATGATTGAGCCGGTGGAACAGCACGGCATGCATGCCGGGATAGGCGGTGAGAACTTCGAAGACGTTGCGCGCCGCCGGATCGCGGTCAAATACGGAATAAATGTCTTCCCGCAGACGTTGCCAAAACGCCATGATGGATACTTCCAGACAGTTGCAGGTGGAGGGAACCAACCGCGCGCGGCGGCGGCAAGGGTAGGGATTATAGCAATCCGGTGGACAGGCATCGCGCCGGTGACGGGTTCTGGGATGTGATGATCGCGCAGGGGTTGGGGACGGTTTGAAGAGCTGGATTGGCTTTAACCGGCGCTCGGTCCTAAGATTATATTTATAGCGCTATCCACGGTTCGGGCGACAGCTCGATGCTGATAGCTGAACAAGCATTCAAGGGGTGGAGGGTAGCAATCGTGAAGCCATGGATCCATGAAGACATTCTCAAGACTTGGACCGATGCCCAGAAGCGTCTGTGGGAAAGCCTCTGTTCGGCGGTACCATTGCCGCCACCAATGGGCATCGAAGCCTGGCGGGAGACTTATTTGAAAAATCTGGAGAGCTGGGAAGCGGCAGTCCGGCGATCGCTGGAACAGGAAGCCGCCTGGGTGGAAGAATGGGTGCGGCGGGTCGCCCATGAGAAAGGCACGCCTGAAATGATGACGGCTTGGATCCGGCAGATGGAGGAAGTACTGCAACGCTGGGTGCAAACCCAGAACCAGTGGTGGAACGACTACTTCGCACTCTTGCGCCAAGGCGGGCTCGCCCAGCCGGATCGTGCTGGCGCAGAATCCGCGCCGACCACCGAACCGGCTGCTACTGCGGAACCGGCTCCAGCCACCGAACCGGTTTCGGTCGAACCGCCCGCAGCGCCGGTCGCGCCGGAAATCCCCGCGCCGCCCGCCACGGTGGAAGCGCCCGCCACGGTGGAACCACCGCCGGTTGCGCCCGCGCCGCCTGTTTCGGAACCCGCCACGGTTGCTGCCGCACCGGTTGTGGAAACGCCTGACGATCTGAAACTGATCAACGGCATTGGCCCAACCCTGGAAAAGAAGCTGCACGCCTGCGGCGTCGCCGGATTTCGGGATCTGGCCCTGCTGAGCGACGCTGATATCCAGCGGATCGAGGCCGTCATCAGGTTCGCCGGCCGCATTCGCCGCGAGGACTGGATCGGGCAGGCCAAGGCACATTACTTGCAAAAATACGGTCAACCGCTTTAGAACACCAGAAGCAGACCGTTCGATGTCCGTTCGCTCCATCGCCGCCGTGCTGGGCGGCCAAATCCCGCCGGGTAGCCAGGCCACGGTGCAGGGTTGGGTGCGCACCCGCCGCGATTCCAAGGCTGGCCTGTCCTTCGTTACGGTCCATGATGGTTCGTGTTTCGAGCCGTTGCAGGTAATCGCGCCGGTCGAACTGCCCAATTACGCCAGCGAGGTGACGCATCTGACTGCCGGTTGCGCGATCTGCGTCACCGGCGAGCTGGTTTCTTCGGTGGGCAAGGGCCAGAGCGTGGAACTGCGGGCCGAACGGATTGAGGTAGTGGGCGGGGTCGAAGATCCGGAAACCTATCCCATCGCGCCCAAGCCGCACAGCTTCGAGTACCTGCGGTCGGTGGCGCATTTGCGCCCGCGCACCAACAGCATCGGGGCGGTGGCGCGGGTGCGGCACTGCCTGGCTCAGGCCATCCAGCGCTTCTTCCACGACCGGGGCTATTTCTGGATTCATACCCCGATCATCACCGCCAGCGATTGTGAGGGCGCCGGCGCGCTGTTCCGGGTCAGCACCCTGGATCTGGTCAACCCGCCGCGCGTCGCCGATGGCGGGATTGATTTCGGCCAGGACTTCTTTGGCCGCGAGACCTTCCTGACCGTTTCCGGCCAGCTCAATGTCGAGGCCTACTGCCTGGCGCTGTCGAAGGTTTATACCTTTGGCCCGACCTTTCGCGCCGAGAACTCCAATACCAGCCGCCATCTGGCCGAGTTCTGGATGGTGGAGCCCGAGACCGCCTTCGCCGATTTGCATGCCAACGCCGATCTGGCCGAGGCGCTGCTGAAGTTCATCTTCCAGGCGGTGCTGGAAGAGCGGGCCGACGACATGGCCTTTTTCGCCCAGCGCGTTGATCAGACCTGCATCCAGCGGCTGGAACAGGTGGTACGGTCGTCGTTCGAACGCATGGATTACGATGAAGCGATCCGGATTCTGGAACAGGCCGACCGGTCGTTCGAGTTTCCGATTGCCTGGGGTATGGACCTGCAATCCGAACACGAGCGCTATCTGGCCGAGGACTACGTCGGCCGGCCGCTGGTATTGATGAACTATCCCAAGGCGATCAAGAGCTTCTACATGCGGCTGAACGAGGATGGCCGCACGGTGGCGGCGATGGACGTGCTGGCGCCGGGCATCGGCGAAATCATCGGCGGCAGCCAGCGCGAAGAGCGACTGGACGTCCTGGATGCACGCCTGGATGCACTGGGCATGAACAAAAATGCCTATAATTGGTATCGGGATCTACGCCGCTATGGCAGCGTGCCGCACGCTGGATTTGGGCTGGGTTTCGAGCGCACGGTCAGCTACGTGACCGGAATGGCCAACGTCCGGGATGTGATCCCGTTCCCGCGCACGCCCCGCAGCGCGGATTTCTAGCGGTCCGTTTCCCACCACCCCTGGTTCGCCATCATGAGTACGAATATTACCCAGCCGCCCACGCCTTCCAAGAGCGGCGCCCGCCGGACCAATGCCTTGCCATCGGGCTACATGCTGGACGAGTACCGCATCGAAGCTATCCTGGGAGCCGGTGGGTTTGGCGTGACCTACAAGGCGCTGGATACGCATCTGAACACCTGGGTCGCCATCAAGGAGTACTTTCCAGTCGAATGGTCGTTTCGCGACCCCGATGGGGTGATGGTCTATGCCAATACCCAGGGATTGTCTAGCGCCGACGGCGCGCAGATCTCGGATTACGAGTGGGGGCTGGAGCGTTTTCTCGATGAAGCGCGGGTGCTGGCCCAGATCCAGCATCCCTACGTGGTGCGGGTCAAGCGCTACTTCCGCGCCAACGGTACCGCCTACATCGTCATGGAATACGAGGACGGCGAACCGCTGAGCACGATTCTGGACGAGAGCGGAATTCTTGGCGAGGAACAGATCCGTGGCCTGCTGGAGGATGTGCTGCCTGCCTTGCGAGCGGTGCATGAG
Source organism: Pseudomonadota bacterium (assembly GCA_018262135.1). Taxonomy (GTDB): domain Bacteria; phylum Pseudomonadota; class Gammaproteobacteria; order Competibacterales; family Competibacteraceae; genus Contendibacter. Next base: position 3,907 of record JAGTSD010000032.1, read on the forward strand.
CAGGGCTATCTGCATCGCGACATCAAGCCTGCCAATCTGTACGTTCGATCCCGGGATCGCCGGGTCATGCTGATCGATTTTGGCGCGGCCCGGGCGGCGATCGGCCGCCACAGTCAGAACGTGACCAGCCTGGTGACGCCGGGCTATTCGCCACCGGAGCAGTACACCAGTCGCAACGACCGCTATGGCACCTGGACCGACCTCTACGCCCTGGGCGCCGTACTGTATCGCTGTGTGACGGGTCACACCCCGGCGGAAGCTGCCGAGCGGTTGCTGGATGACCATATGGTATCGGCGGTCGAGACGGGCGCCGGTCGCTACAGCACCAATCTGCTGCAAGTGATCGACCGGGCCCTGGCGGTAAGGCCGGAAATGCGGTTTCGCGACGTGGCCGAGATGCAGGTCGCACTCATGGGCGTGCGGGGCGATGACAGCGACGAAACGGTAATCATGGCTCCGGTAGTTAAACACGGCAAACGCGTTCAAAAACCGGCTGCGCCGTCCGAGACGTTACAGCCACTGACGGAGCCGGTGGTGAACGTGGATGTCGAGGTGGGCCAGTCCCAAACCGCCAGCCCCGCCGTCGAGAGCCCACGGCTTGCCGCCGGGCGGCGGCAGGTATTGCCCAAGCCGCCCGCGAGCGCCCCCGCCTCCCCCTCGCGTCGCGCGCCGGTAGCGCTCCTGGCGGGCGGCGCGGCGGTATTGGCGCTGGTAGCGCTGGTGGTGATATGGCTTTGGCCGTCCGCGCCGGCGCCATCGCCGCCGCCCTATAGCCAGGATACGTCCGGGCAACCGGTCCAGCCGGTAGCCGATCAAGCCTCACCGCCGCCAGTGGCTGGAGCGCCTGAACCCACCACCACGCAGCCGTTACCGCCCGCCGAGGGCGTGTCCGCTACCGGAGCCTTGCCGGCGGAGCCTGCCCCGCCATCGGTGATGCCGCCGCCTATCGTGGAAACGACGGTGCGGGAACCTGCGCCTACGGCGGAGTCCGGGACACCACCGTCGGAGGAGCAACCTGCCACGCCGTTGCTGGAGCGTGAAGGCCAAATCGCGCAACCGGTCTCGCCCCAGGAGGAACCTGCGGCCGAAAAAGTGCCGGAACCGGCAGTGACAGAGAGAATGGCGCCGCCTCCCCCGGTGCCGGCGCTGGCGCCCGCCAGAGCCACACCCCGACTGGGCGCGACGGTCGAACCGGCCAAAACCAGGCAACAGGACGCCGAAAAGAGGGCGCCAACCCGCCGGGCTGAGTCGGCCCGGTCGCGAACCGCCCGACAAAAGCAGCGTCGCAGCCGGACCTCGCCTCAACCGGCTGTGGTAACACCTGCGGCGCCGGTTCAGAGCGCGCCGTCGGTGCGCACCAGCAATCCCTGGGAATCCCCTGCTTCAACGGGATTTAATCAGAAATGAAATTGGCATTCTGGCCGTTTTCGCGCCGACGGCCCCGTCGGCCGGAAACTACGCGGGTGCAGGCGCGATTTATTCGCACCGACATGCCGGGCAAGGGTGATTTGCGGCTGTGCTCGCCGTTGTGCCGGTTGGGCCGGGTGCCGGATAACGATCTGTGCTTCGACAACGATTCGGTTTCCGGTCACCATGCCGAGATTTATCATTTGCCCGATGGCACGTTTCAAATCTGCGATCTCGATTCCACCAACGGAACCTGGGTGAACGGGCGGCGCATTCGGAGCCAGGTGCTGAATCACGGCGACGTGGTGGAACTGGGCGAGGTCCGCCTGCACTTCCGGCTTGGCGATGCCTGAATGCGCCAGAAATATCGCCTGCGACCGTAGGAGACATCCGATCCATGCCCCTTTATCGTGGCTTCTTTAATAAGAAGGGTCCAGCCATCCCCGAGCCGGTCGAGCCGACCCGGCGCATCGTCCGTTCCGAACCGGCAGAAAAGGTTCGGCCCACCACCGTGCCTACGCCTGCCGTATCCATCGCACCTGCCGCGACTGCCGCGCCAGAAGCCGGGCGCACCACCACGCCTCCAGGCGCGGAGTCCCTCAATGTTCTGTCTGGTCTGGTAGTCGGTTGGCTGGCGATCATCGCCGGTCCTGGGCGCGGCGAGGTGCTGCGGCTCGGCTATGGCGTCAACGACATGGGGAGTGGACCAGGCGCCCGGCTTCGGCTGAATTTTGGCGATGTGTCCATCGCGCCCGCCAATCATGCGGCGATTATTTACACTGCGCGATCGCGCCGTTTTTATCTGGCGCGGTCGGCCGCTGCGGAGACTTGGCTGAATGGTCAGCCGGTTCGGGAATCCATTGAACTGGTGGGTGGGGAGACGGTGCGTTTAGGTCAGACTCAGTTGCGGTTCGTACCGCTCTGTGGTCCGGATTTCGACTGGCGCGAAGGTTCTTGACGCCAGCAGGGGGCAAGCGATATGGCGGCGTGGGTGCACGACGAAGGCGCAGCGCAGGGCAGCCGCTCCCGGCAGGAAGATGATTACGGCGTTTTCGAATTACCGCCGGAGTTGGAAGCGGGCGATCTGTTGCTGGTGCTGGCCGACGGCATGGGTGGCGAGCAGGCTGGCGGCCGGGCCAGCGCCCTGGCGGTGCGCAGCTTCATTGATGCCTACGATATGGCGACGGCTGCCGCCATCCCGGACCGCCTCGAGCAAACCCTGACGCGCGTTAACGAACGGATGGCGCGGGATGTAGCCAGTGACCCCTATGGTCTGCACGGCATGGGTTGTACCCTGCTGGCGGTGGTACTGGCGGAAGAGGGTCTGTACTGGATCAGCGTGGGCGATTCGCCGCTCTGGCTGTGGCGGCAGGGGCGATTGCACCGGCTGAATCAGGATCATGCCTATCGCAGCATCCTGGCTCAGCAAGTGAGCACGGGGGAGATCAGCGCCGCCGAGGCTGCCCGCCACCCCGACCGTAACGCGCTGATCAGCGCGGTCACCGGCGCCGATCTGGAATTGGTGGACGTGTCGCGCCAAGCCTGTCCGCTCAAGCCCGACGATCAGGTTCTGCTGGCCAGCGACGGGCTGTTGACGCTGGACGAAAAGGAGATCGCCGCAGTATTGAGCCGCGCCCGCGCCGAGAGCCACCCCTGCCAGCGGCTGTTGGCGGCGGTGGCGGAGCACCGCAATCTCCATCAGGACAATGTCACCGTATTGTGGGCCCGGTCGGCGGTGGTCCTACCCGCCGCGCCGTGGTGGCGCCGGTTCGGGATGCGCGCGTCGTTGCTGGGGGTCGTGCTGGGCGTGCTGGCAGTCAGCGGCGTCTGGTGGTGGCTGGTGCAGGACGATATGCCACTGACGGTCAGCACCGTCGCCACGCCCTAGCTGTGGCCCGTTGTACCCAGCCAGCCGAGCAAATCGGCGGGCTGCTCCAAAAAGCCGGCAGCGCCCCAGTCCTCCGGCCGATCCTCCGTGCCCAGATAGCCAAATCCTGCTACCAGGGTGATCATCCCGGCCCGGTTACCGGCCTGCACGTCGCGCTCGGCATCGCCCACGTACAGCGAGCGATCAGGGGCGACGCCCGCCTGTTCGCAGGCATGCCACAGCGGTTCGGGGTCCGGCTTGCGCTTGTTCAGGGTATCGCCGCTGACCACGCAGGCCGCCCGCGACCACAGGTTCAGCGCTTTCAACAGCGGTTCGGTCAGCCAGCCCGGCTTGTTGGTGACCACGCCCCAGGGGATGCCGGTAGTTTCCAGGTGGACCAGCACCTCGGCCATGCCGGGAAACAGCGCAGTACGGACTGCGATCGCCGCGCGATACAATTCCAGAAACCGCTGATTCAGTTCAGCGTAGCGCGCATCATCAGGTTCCAGCCCAAAACCCAGCTTCAGCATCCCCGGCGAGCCATGGGATACCGTGGGCCGGATGACGGCGGGCGGCAGTTCGGGTTCGCCGCGCTCGTACCGCAGCCGGTTCAGGGCCACCGCCAGATCCGGGGCGGTGTCCAGCAGGGTGCCGTCCAGATCGAACAGCACGCAGGCGGGCGCCAGGGTCTTCATGCCGCATCGTCCGGCTGGCAATAGACCATGTAATTGACCATGACGCCCGGTCCGAGCCAGTAGCGGCCGGTCAGCGGGTTGTAATGCAGGCCGGTGATGTGGCGGAGGGTCAAACCGGCGGCGCGAATCCAACCGTCCAGTTCCGAAGGCCGAACGAACTTGCGGTAGTCGTGGGTGCCCCTGGGCAGCAGTCGCAGCACGTGTTCCGCACCGATGATGGCGAACAGATAGGCCTTTGGGTTGCGGTTGATGGTGGAGAAAAACAGATGGCCGCCGGGTTTGACCAGCCGGGCGCAGGCCTGGATCGTTGAGGCCGGATCGGGAACGTGTTCCAGCAGTTCCATGCAGGTCACGATATCGAAGCGGGCCGGCTCGCTTTCGGCCAGTTGTTCAGCGGTCGTGCGCCGGTAGTCCAGTTCTGCCCCGGATTCCAACCGGTGCAGTTGCGCCACCGCCAGCGGCGCCTCGCCCATGTCGATCCCTAGAACCCGGGCGCCGCGCAGGGCCATGCTTTCGGCCAGGATACCGCCGCCGCAACCGACATCGAGTACCCGCTGGCCGTCCAGCTTGCCCGCCCGTTCGGCAATGTAGTCCAGCCGCAGGGGGTTGATGTCGTGCAGAGGTTTGAACTCGCTGTCGGGGTCCCACCAGCGGCTGGCGAGCGCCTCGAATTTGGCAAGTTCCTGTTCATCCACGTTGAGATTCGGGGTCGTCATGGCCTGGATTACCTTAAACGGAGGAGGTACGGGAGGATTCGTGGCGGATTTGACTGGCGGGTGGCGCAGTTTACGCCCGGTGGCCTGCATGAATTTTTTCCCGCCAGGCGCGCGCCCGCTGGAGGATTTCATCCAGATCCAGCGTGGTCAGTCGCCGGTCGGCCAGCAGGTGCTGCCCGGCCACCCAGACGTCGGTGACCTGATGGCGGCTGGCGGTGTAGACCAGTTGCGAGATGGGATGATAGACCGGTTCGGTTTCCGGCTGGCTCAAATCCACGGCGATCAGGTCGGCAGCCTTGCCGGGTTCGAGCGAGCCGGTCTCGTCGCCCAGCCCCAGCGCCCGGGCGCCGTTGAGAGTAGCCATGCGCAATACCCGTGCCGCCGGCAGGACGCTGGGATCGCCGGCCACACCCTTGCCGAGCAGGGCTGCGGCGCGCAGTTCGCCGAACACGTCGAGATCGTTGTTGCTGGCCGCGCCGTCAGTGCCGATGGCGACGTTGACTCCAGCGGCGTCGAGCCGGGCGGTGGGACAGAAGCCGCTGGCCAGCTTGAGGTTGGATTCCGGGCAGTGGGCGACGTGGGCGCCGGCGCGCGCCAGCCGTTCAATCTCGGGGGGCTCGATCTGGGTCATGTGCACGGCCAGCAGGCGCGGCGACAGCAGGCCCAACTGGTCCAGCCGCTCCAGTGGCCGGCAGCCGTGCTGGGCCTGGAACCGGGCGACCTCGCCGGCGGTTTCGTGGACGTGGATGTGAATCGGGATCTGGAGGTGTTCTGCCAGCCGGCCGATCCGTTCCAGCGCCGGTCCGGAGACCGTGTAGGGCGCGTGGGGGGCGAAGGCGGTGTGCAGCAACGGTTCGGTTCGCAGGGTTTCGTGCAGGGCCAGGCCTTTGTCCAGATATTCGTCCAGGTTACGGGCGTAGGCGGTGGGAAAGTCCACCGCGATCAGGCCGACGCAGGCGCGCATCCCGCAGTCGTGCGCGACGGCGGCGGTGACTTCCGGGAAGAAATACATGTCGTTGAAACAGGTCACGCCGCCGCGCAGCATTTCGGCGATGGCCAGCCGGCTGCCGTCGCGCACGAATTCGGGATCGACCCAGCGGGTTTCCGCCGGCCAGATGTGGTCTTGCAGCCAGTTCGTCAGCGGCAGATCATCGGCAAACCCGCGCAACAGGGTCATGCTGGCATGGGTATGGACGTTGATCAGGCCGGGCATGAGCACATGCCGGTCCAGATTTAGCGTGACCTCGGCACTGAAGCGGGTCGCCGCCTGATCCCGGGGCAGGAGGGCCAGAATGCGGCCATTCCGAATCGCCAGGGTGTGATGTTCCAGAACCTGCCCTTCCGGTTCTACCGGTACGATCCAGCGGGCGTTGAGCAGGGTGGCGACGGGTTGCGGCATGGCGGGGACTCTCCGAACGGGGCGCGCGGATTATAGCGGCGGATGTTCGAGGCGCAAAAAAAGCGCCCCGGCGAACCGGGGCGCGGATAGGACGGATCAAACGGCCGGTGAATTACTCGCGGCACATCTCCGTAATGGTGGTGACCTCGACACGCCGGTTCAGCGCGCGGCCTTCCGGGTTATCTCTGCCGTTGGGCAGGGTGTTGGGTGCGACCGGCTGGAGTTCGCCTTCACTACTGGCGACCATCTTGGAACGCGACACGCCCTTTTCGGCCAGGAAAGCGGCCACGGTATTGGCGCGGCGATGGCCTAGTTTGTAGTTATACTCCTCGGTGCCCTTGCTGTCGGTATGGCCGACGATCTTGACCGTGGAAAGCCGCTCGGCCCGATTGATGTCGGACGCCAACTGGGTGAGCCTGGTTTCGCAGGTCGGCTGGGCCGGCGCGACCGCCACGGCGCCGCACTCGGCGACATCCTTCTCGGCGGTCCACCACGGCGTGCGGATGCAGCGGCCGTAGGGATCCCTGACGATAACGCCATAGGGATCCACGGCGTAGATGCAGCCGTATTTGTTGACCTGCGCTTGCGCCGGCAGCGCGGCAAACAACACCACCGAGGCAGCCAGGCCCAGGCCGAGCTTATGGAGTTTCACTTTCATCGGTATACTCTCCCAAATAGGCATGAAAAAAATGCTGTGCACGGTACGCCCTACATCTCGAATCGCGGGGACCCAGGCCGGTTAAACCGCGATCCGCCACTCGATTAGCATACCGGA